>CAZNSB010000286.1:0-6952 GCA_964575155.1 uncultured Planctomycetaceae bacterium
CCGCCGGTCGCCGAAGTACTCGACGCCCAGGCGATCCAACTGCTCGACCTGGTGGGCGGTGATCATGGCCACCGTGCCCTCGGCCGGGCGGCGTCTGGGCGGACGCCGGCCGCCGGGCGGGTTCGGGAGATCCTTGCCGGTGAGCCGGGCAATCGTGCGACTGGCGTCGGCGCAGGAGAGGTTGCGGATCGAGCCGCCACACTCGGCCCGCAGCTCCTCGATGATCCCCTGTTGACGGGCCATGCAGGCAACGGTCTGTCGCTGACGCTTGGTCGAGGTGCCTGGGCGAGAATTGAGCTGGGGGAGCTTGCTGGACATCTTCAGAAACGCCGCAACCTCGAAACGGCAAACCGCAGAGAGCGCGGAGCCGCAACATATTCACTTCCTATCGCCCTCTGCTCGCTGCGGTCTCTGCGATCTCTGCGGTTGGCCGTTTTGCATGTTGCCTGTTGCCTTCCTATGTCAAAAGCTCCTGGCCGGTGATCTTGTCGGGCGGGCCGTGCTTCTTGGTCATGCGTTTGATGGCCGCCCGGGCGGATTTGGGCGAGACACATCGGGAACGCAAGGGCTGGCCCTTGCCGTCTGTGACGCCGTAGTAGACCACGTGGAATACCGGGCCGGGGTATCGCTCGATGTCGATGATCTTCATGCCATTCGTGTCCGCTCGGACGCGGCTCGGTTCGGTCATTCCTATCCGGCGGCGGTGGTGATGCAGACCCGCTGCTGACGCTCGACCACGACCAGGGACATAATGCCGTCGCGCATGGTGCGGCGATCCCACTCGCCAATCGGCTCGGCGTTGATGGTTACCCGGCCCTGGGGGCCGACACCGGCCTGCTTGCGGGCCCAGACCACGGCGCAGTCCACGAGCTGATCACAGCGGCCCAGCGAGCCGTAGCCGATGAAGTTGGCCACCTCGACCAAGTACTCGACGGCGTCATCCGTAAGGCGGACCTTGGGGGACTCGTAGATCTTGCGAATGGCCTCGGCGGTGAAGATCTTGCGTCGCCTACCGGTGCGTTTGTCGTCGGCCAGCCCCACCAGGTCGATGGCCAGGCCGACCCGGCGGCGCATCTGGCCATGGTCCTCGTCGTCCCGCTGGATGCGCTCCCAGAGGTCCTTGGTGGCCACCAGCAGAATGGGGCAGGCGGTCTCGTCGTGCACGTCGCGAAGAAACTCCAGGCCGTCGTCGCGGATGCGGTGGGCCTCGTCGAAAACCAGGAGCCGATCGCTGTTGTTCAACCGCTCAAAAATGGCCTCGTCCACCGAAAGGTGGCGGCGCCGCATTTGGGCCCGGCTGCACTTGAGCAAGTTGAACAGCCGATCGCGGATCTTGGCATACGTGCAGCAGCCCTTGCCTAGTCGCAGGTAGATGGCCCCGATGTGCTTCTCGGCAATGACGTGCGACACCATGGACTTGCCGAAGCCGGTGGGGCCGAAAACGATGATAATCCAACGGCGCTGGGCGGCCAGCTTGGCGGCGTCGATCATGGCGTTGGCCACGGCGGTGTAGACGAAGGGACGGCCGGGGCGGGTGCGGCGCCGGCGGGCGTCCTCCTCCACCCAGTTGTTTAACTCGCGGAGCAGGTGGTCGAGCTTGGCCCCGCTGACCTTGTGATAGCTGCCGGCGATGACGCCGGACCACAGGCCGGGCGAGCCCTCGCCGATGCCCCGGGCAATGTCGGCGTTCTTGAGCCCCTGCTCCTTACGGTAGGCGTCGGCGGCGTCGCGGACCTTCTGCCGCTGAGTCTCGGTCAACTCGCCGCTCGCCGGTATTAGTGCCGCTGCCACGAGCTGTCGCTCCTGCTGCTGGGAGAGAAGCTCGCCAGCGGGCGAGGTCGAGTGGGCCGGGGCGGGATCAGTGGTCATCGTCCCAATCCTCCAGACCGGTCTCCTCGTCGTCGTGATCGAGCTCCGTCTCAGAATCATCGACCTGGTCATCCCAGTCGCCGTCGTCCTCTGACGGCGACTCCGAGGGTCCAGCATTGTCCTCCGGCTCGAGGTAGTTGTTCAGATCGAGCCGGTCGTCGCCCGGGGATCGGGCGAACGACGCCGAAACCGGAAGGCTGCCGGCCGCCTGCTCGAAGCCGGTTCTAACGGGCCTCAAGGGGGCGTCGGGCTGGTGGTCGTCGGTGCCCGTGGCCCTTAACTCGGCGGCCTGGTGGCGCTCCTCGTCGCGGGCCAACTGGGCCACGCTGAGCAGGCGATCCCGGGCGCTGGCCGCCGCCTTGCGGTGCTCGCGAGTGGCCGCCTGCTTGCGACGGATCGCCCGGCGGACGACGTCCACGTCGGCCGTGGGGCTGACCGACTCGTTGGCCGGGGCGGTACAGATCAACTGCCGCTTGTCGCGATCGGGGGTGAAGATCCGGGCCTGAGACAGGTCGGCGGCGTCAACGGCCACCAGTACCGTGCGGCCCTGCCAGCGCTTCAGCTTGGGGGCGTCGCGGCCGTAAGCCAAGACCGCCGAACCGACCTTGACGCTCACGCCGTTGGCCTGGACCTTGTAGGCGCCCCGCACACTGCACATCAGGGCCAGTGAAGACTCGTCGGCCAAGCCGGGCCGGGTGGGCGACGCCTTCCACTTGACCAGGGGCGTCAGGCCGCCCATGCCGTCGCCGCCGTGGGCGGCGCGGTGATACCGCTCGACCCACAGACCGAAGCGCTGGGCCACGTCCTCCAACTGAGGCACCTCGCCGGCGGCCAGCATGGCCTTGAGGACCTCGGGCTTGTCGGCCGTGCCGGTGCCGCAGAAGGTGGTCTCGAACTTGTCGAACTGGCCGTCCACGGTCTTGAACAGCCGCTCGATCGACTTGGACTGGGGATTGAACGGCTGGGCCCGCAGGACCCGGCAGCCGAGCTCGGGCAACAGCCCAAACCAGCCGTCGTCGGGGATCTCCACCGTGGCGTGCTCGCGTCGGAGCGTGTCCTGCCAATCGGGGCCCAAGGCGGCCTCCAGGGCCCGGCGCTCGGACTTGGTGGTGCCGGTGATGACCTTGGAGTCAAAGTCCTTGCCGTTGTCGATCTTGACGGTTCGGGGAATCCCCCAGTTGGTGAAGGCCCGGTAGAGAGCGGCCAGGATGGTGTCGCTGTTGCCCCCGGGCCCGACGTGCCAGCCGACGACGACCCGAGTGGCCACGTCCATGATGGCGGTGAGCCAGGGGCGGACGACGTCGCGACCGCTCTTGACAAAACAGTTGAACTGCCGGTGGTCGCAGACGAAGAGGTCGCCGGCGTTAATGGCACTGTAGTCCTGTGGAATGTACGGGGCGTACTTGTGCCGCCAGGCCTCGGGGTCGCACATGAGCAGGCGGTAGCCGCGATCGAAGGTGGCTTCGATCCATTTGCGGGTGCCGTCCACGCCGACCGGCCAGTTCCAGCCGCTGAGCCGGGCCTCGGTGAGTGTCCGCCGGTGGCACTCGGCTACCGAGAGTTGGGCCTGGGTCAGGTAGAGCGAGTTGAAGTAGTCGACGGCTTCGGGACTGCGCCCGGGGCCGGCGTGGTCGGTGCCGACGCGGTCGGCGGCGCCGGCTTTGTATCTCGGGACCAGGGCCCGGATGCCGAGGACCCGGCCCTGGTCATCGAGGGCGTGATAGGCTGTGCGCCAACGGCGGATGGAGCGGGCGGAGACCTTTTGGGGCGAACGGGAGGGGGACGGATTGGAGGGGGACAGGCACCTCGCTGCGCTTGGGACATTGTCCCTTGGGACATTGTCCCTCGGGACATTGTCCCTGCGCTCCGCTCGGAGCCAGTCCCCGGGCCAGTCCCCGGCCACTTGCTCGTAGATCTGCTGCTCGGTGAGACCCTCACACTCGGCGGAGCGGCGGAGCTCGTCGAAGCGGCGGACGCAGCGGACCTTGAGCTGGGCCCGCTCGAGGTGGTGGGCCGGGCAGCCGCTCAGGTCGGCGAGCTGGTCGCGGGTGGCCAGGTCGGGGCAGGCGGACAGGCGGGCGTCCACGCTCCGATGCACCCACCAGACGGGCTTGCCGCCCTCGGGCGGGGAGGCCTGGTGGGCCAGGTTTCGGGGGGCATAGTGGAGCTGGCAGCGACGTCGCCAGTTGCGCTCGCTCAGGCCGGTGAGGCGGGCGGCCTCGGCGATCGAGACGAAGTCGGCCGGGGAGTTCGAGTGGCGAGTAGCGAGTTGCGAGTTGGCGCTGGTCATCGAAACGTCGAAACTCAAAACGTCAAAACCACAACAGCCTTCGCTAGGCGGCTACGCCGGTCACGTTGGCCAGGCGCTGCTTGAACTTGGCCAGCTTCTTGTCCTCTTGCGGGCCGTAGGCCAGGTGAAACTGGCGGCTCCAGCCGATGCCCTGCCAGGCATACAAGACCTCATAGCCGCAGTTGCAGGCCTCGCAGTACAGCAGGGCGACGGCTTGGTCGTAACCTGGGGTCTCCTCGAAGCCGACGTGCTCGACGTTCACGGCGCGGGTGCAACCGGGACACTGCTGCTGATGGGCGAGCCACTGGGTCAGCGAAGGTCGGTCGGCCATGGCTACCCCCTTTTGGACCGCGTGGGCGTGTTGCGCCAACAGGTGAAGTACACGTAGGTCCAGATCGCACCCCAAAGGACGAACACAGCGAAGCCGGCGCCGACGACCAGGGCGGCCAGCAAACGGAGCGGGACTGCGCTGAGCTCGATCATGGTGCAGCCTCCGCCTTCTGGGCCTCGCGGGCGTCTCGGACGGTGTAAGCGTTCTCGACCAGCATGTAGAGGCCGGGGGGAATGCCGGTTTCCAGCTCGTCCTCGGTCACCATCCGCCAGCGAGCATGGCAGTGCGGACAGGAGGCCCGAGAGCCCCAGTTGTAGTAGACCTGGGAGTAGCAGTGCGGGCAGTCCACCAGCATCACGTAGTATGCTTGGCGTTTGCGCAGGGCGGCCACGACGCGGGGGTCGTCCTGGTACAGATGCCAGACGTGGGCCTGATCGGTCATGGCTGGCGGGCTCCGGTTACGGCGGCCTGGGCGGCCAGGCTGTGGCCGAGGTCGTGCAGGTAGCCGGTGAGGACGCGGGCGTTGACCTGCAGGCCCTCGATGTGCTGGCGGTCGGCCTGATCAACCTGGCCGTCGGCCAGGATCTTGCTCAGCTGGTCGATGATCCGGCCGGTGTCGCCCAGGATCTGGGCGGTCTGCTCACAGAGTTTTTTGGGGTCGGCGGTGTGCTCGGGTTCGCGAATGGGGAAAAGCAGGTTACTGCCCCCGGCGAACAGGGCCACGACGGGCGAGACGATCTCCCAGTAGAGGCGCCGATCCCGGTTGTAGACCTCGTCGGCCAGGCGGAGGGCGGTGCGGAAGATGGTGTGGGGCACCCGGCGGTCGCCGCCGTTGGTCAGCTCGTAGAGGTAACCCTCGGAATAGCCGGCGTGCCAGGCGAGCTCCTTGATGCCGAAGTAGCCCGGTTTGCGGCAGAGACCGAAGAGCACATCCTGGTCCGCGTTCATGGGTGCGCTGCTCATGCCGGCCTCCGTGCCGTGGGAAACGCTAAAACGTCGAAGATCCGCCGGGGCGGACTAAAACGCTAAAACGCAAAAACCCCGGGGTTGAAACCGGGGCGGCGTTTTCGGTTGCCCGCGCTGCGGTGCGCAGTAGGTTTAGGTGTCGGCACCGGGCTGCCCGGGGCCGGGCGAGGGCGGGGTAGTAAGGTTGCCTGACGATCTTGAGGCGATTGGAGTAGCTCGCGACCATCATCGTTCGGTCCCGCCCTCGCCCAACCGGTGGGCACTCCAGAAACGGTACAAAATCTGCCGGCCGGACCGCCCGGCCAGCGTGCGACACGTATTCAGAACCGCCGCTTCTTGTGGCGGCGGTCGCCAAGACTGGTCGTTCTCCAGCGGCCACCGAGGCCCTGGTGGGCCTCGCGAGCAGCGTCCTTCAGTGAGGCGCCGTAGACGGTGAAGGAAATGCTCTGATGGGCCTGCGGGTCGTACACGGTGACCTTGAGGCCGCGCTTGCTGGAAGGTCGGTAACGCCGGGCCATGGGTCAGCCTGCCTTTCGCTTCTGCTGCTGCTCCCGGACGGCGTCGACGAGGAGGCGGATCAGGCGGGTCGGGGTGAGCCGGGGCCCGCGCACGGTGACCGTCTTGGAGGGCTTGCCCGTGGGGTCACGGACGGTGACGTAAAGCCGCCTGTCTCGGGAGGTGGTCAGCATGGTGGGAATGTACCATACGTACGAGGGGTACGCAAGGGCCGACTGTTCTATTTTTGTACAGGGAGGCCCGCTTGATTCGCGCAAGTGTCGTGGTCTAATAGGGTTATGGGCCAAAAAGATCAGATAAAAATAAACGTGCAGCCGGTCGTCGCGGCGTGGCTGGAACGGCGGGAAACAGTAACGGGGGCATCGAAAACGCGATTGTGCATGGCGGCCCTTTTGGCGCTGGCCACGCGGGATTCAGGGGAGCGGGACATTCTGATGCCACTGGCCACGATGGTGGACAGCGGCGAAGCCAAGTGGGAGGAAGCGCTTGAGGCGATGATCAGCCGAAGTGGAAGAATCTCACTCAACCAGAAAACCAAGGCCGGGCGAGCGGTTCAAGCGATGGTCCGCGAAGTTGCCGAAGTTCTCGATCGTGAGCTAGAAAAACGGGGAGGAGGACGACCAAGACGTTCGTCGGCAGGTCGTTGATCAAACGTGTCAGCCGGGCGAGAAGCTGTTCGCGGACGACGCGCTCGGTAAGCGGACCGGGGGCCATGGGGGTTTCTCCAACTCAGGCTGAGCATCCCCCGTCGAAAAAGCGATCCTGGAAGCACGGTCGAGTCGATGATATGCCCGGCGTCTGGGACGCCAAGGGGCTAAACGTATATACGAAACATCCGACGGTCTGTCAAGTCGGGTTGGCGATTCTTGAACGGTGGAACCACGGAGGCTTGGCGCGGCCTACGGCCGCAACCAAACAAGAAAGGCTGAACCGCTGAGACCGCGGAGATCGCGGAGACCACTCGTACAGGGCACCATCTC
>CAZNSB010000287.1:0-6947 GCA_964575155.1 uncultured Planctomycetaceae bacterium
GCGGCTCCGCCCGCTACCGGTGGGCCGACCCAGGAACAAACCACATGCGAAGCACGAAAAATAGGGCGCGTCCCCTATTATTCGTCAAACATGGTGGCGGGAACCGATAACTCAAACTGACCGAAAGTCGTCCACAGATTACACGGATTACACAGATAAGTGATTGTAGTTCCGAAAGTTGCGCATCGTCTCATCGACCAGGCATCTCCGGGGTCTCCCCCGGCAGAGACGGCCGCGGCCCGTTCAGACCATACTCTCCAAGTCATTTCTCAAAAGCAACTTGCAGTCCGTGCAATCGGTGTAATCCGTGGACTTCTGCCCGATTCGGTCACTTTGAGCGATAAGAGAAGGTACTTGCCTGCTAACCACCGGCGAGGGTAAGCTTTAGGTCCTAATGGCCGGCAGCAAGGAGTCAAGAATGATGCGAGCCATGGGGGTTGTTCTCCTGATGACCGTCGCCGGTGGGATCTGTGAGGGGCAGACTCGACTGCCGGCCAGCCCGCCCGCCACCGGTTCGACGCAGCCAGGCGGAGCGTGGTACTGCTGGAGCGATGCGGGTTTGGCCCGTACGGCCGGGTATGGTGCCGACTGCATCTGGTTGGCGGGGTCCGGGCTGGTGTGGCGCTACGACATCAAGACGGGCAAGCGCGATGTTTTCACGCCCTGCGACGGCTTGCCCTTGGAGGAGGACGTGGCCACGCGGCTGGCGGTGGCTGGCGACGGCAGGTGCGTGATCGGGTTCTCGCGAAGGTTGCCGGCCTACCTGTATCGTCCGGGCAAGGGGTGGCAGGAACTGCCCCTTCCGAAGGGCGGCGGGGATGTCTCGTTCGGGCCCGATGACACGCTGTACTGTCTCCAGTGGAATGGTTTCGCCCAGACCCGCATCTGGCGAAGGGACGGCTCGGAGTGGAAGGTCGTGGCGGCCGTCCCGAGCTGCCAAGCCTTCGTGCCGCTGAAGAGCGGCTTCCTTCTTGGGCACACGGCGGTCAAGCAGGGGGGGAGCGGCGTTCGCCAAGTCGTCGCCTATGTCGGTCCCGACGGGGGCGGGACGGTGGTCTACGAGCGGGAGAAGGGCCTGTTCATGCAGGCCCCGGTACGGCACTTCCATGCCGGCGAGGAGACCTACGTCCTCTTCCGTTCACGAACCGGGCAGGACGCCTACCGGCGCGTGACTCCACAGAAACTGCTGAAGGATGAGCGGGCGGCGAAGCTGGATCCCGCCAATGCCCTGCCGCTGGGGAAGCCATCCGGCGATCCCAGGATCGACCGGGCGCGCAGGGCAAAGCTGAGGATGATCCCGGGCCTCCTGCCGGCCCTGCTGCCTCCCCAGCACTTGGCCGACCACACGGCCGTCCTGAACGGGCGACGGTATGCCTACGCCCCGGCCAAGCGGACCTGGACAGATCTGGCGGCCGGGATGGCGCCGGTGTTCCGGAACACGTACGACCCCGCCACGCGCGAGGCCTGGTGGAGCACCCGCGTTGACGGCAAGCGGGTCCGGCAACTGGTGAAGCTGGAGGGCAACCAGAGGCGCCCTCTGCGGAAGATCCCGGAGCCGGGCTTCCTTGGAGGCTTCAAGTTCAAGGACTCCGCGGGGCGGTGGTGGGGAGCCGGCAGGATGGGGAACAGAGAGATGTTCTTCGCCTTCCGCCTGGACAGCAACGACGACAAGATCCGGAGGTACCCCTGTCCTCGCGGGATCGACGGCGGCTATCGCCCGCAGGTGCAGCTCTCGCCGAAGGGCAATGTCTGGATCTGGACCGAAAAGACGTGTCTCCGCTACGACGAGGCCAACGACAAGTTCGTCGAAGACGAGCCCTGGGACGACTTCGCGTTCGCGTTTGGGCCGTGGCAACTGTCGATGGCCGGTGCGATCAGCAGCCTGGGGCAGGCGGTCTATCGCAAGGAGAAGGGAACCTGGCGCCCGATGCCCGAGCCCTTTGGCAACGGTTCGCTGCGGGGCGCCCCTGGGATGATCCAGGGAGACCGCATGCTGATCTGCGGCCGCCGCGGGGTCCTGGAATACAGCGCAAAGGCTGATCGGTGGGTGTTGCTGCATGAGTACGGCGGTTTCCGGGCGGGTTATACGCCGACCGGCCAACGCGTTCTGGTCAATCGCTATTGCGTGCTGCTGTATGACGGCGACCCGATGGCGCCGGCCGGCCGGGAAGCCGAGAAGGAGCAGGCGATCGTGGACGAGCTCCTGAAGCTGCTGGACCACGATCGCTGGCGCGTCCGGGAAGATGCCACCCAGAAGCTCAAGAAGCTGTGCCCTGCTGTGGCCGACCGGCTTGTCGCCGCCGCCAAGGACCCGTCGCTGTCGCTGGAGGTCCGCGTTCGTCTCGAGCTGATCCTAAAGAAGAACGCGTCTGGGCTGCTGCCGATGGTCAGTCTGTTCCGATCCATGCATCCGCTGGTCAAGGGCCCCCGGTGACCCGGTGGGTGCAGCGGAAGGCGGCAGCCCAGGTGCCGAGCAGGCCCCTGTGACGATGAAAGAGGCGAGTTCGCCGGGCCCTGCATCACGACCGACAGGTAGTACTGGAATCCGCGCAAAGCGGTCAGTAGCAGCGGCGCGATCGCTACCGCTTCACGCAATGAGGGCCGCCTTCTGGCAACGCCAAGAAACGGCGCCCTAACTGGCCCAGCGATTGTGTACGGATTTGCGGGCGTGTTCTGGCCAACCACCGTAACTCCTCTGAAATCGGCGAGGACTGAGTTTTTGGCAGGCACAGGGGCATGGAACAAGCCCGGCGCCCGTGCGTCAAAGGAAATGACAAGCGGGTTTCGCCATTCCGGAGACTGCAAATGACTTGGCGCTACGGTATGCATGTGGCGGCAGCGTGTCTTTGCTGCGCGAGCCTATTCGCTTCCGGCTGCGGCACGGAGCTGCCGTTGGCGCGGGCGATGGATGTCAGCACATCCGACTTGACCACGCCATCGCGCTGGAACGGGCACTATGTGTCCCTTGTCCGGGTGGAATCGATTCAGCCAGCGACCAGGCCGGCATGGTCCTGGGGTAGGCACGTGCGTCTGAAGGTGGAAAAGAGCTATGGCGATGAAGCGTCCCCATCGGAGTTCGAGCTTCCCTCTTGGACCATTCGTCGTCGTCGCCCCGGAGACATCTTGGTCGTCGGTTTCAAGCCGGCGGTCGGCGACCGCCTGGTCCTGGTCAAGCGGCAGCAGCCCGATCCCAACGAGCGGACCATGCCGGGACAGACGCCGCATTGGCAGATCGGCTGGGTGGCCCCCGTTTGCGATTCGCCCGATTCCGGGCATGGTGCCGAACTGCTGCAAAGCCTGGAACTCATTTCGGCGTACCGCAAGGCCGCCGGTCCGGAGAAGGCCCGGCTCGAGGAGAAGCTCCTGACCAGCCGCAAGGACGTCGCCACGCGTTACATCCTGAGCGCATGGGGCGCGGATTCATTCCCTCCCCGGCGGACCGAACTGTCGGCACGCGACATCAAGCTCCTGTGGGCCGTCCGCGACGACCCTTTCCTGGCGGTGTACACGCGCATGCTGGCGAGTCGGCAGCTTCACATGGGCGATGCGAAATACAGGACCGATGGCCGGCACGTCCGCTGGGTGCGGACGTGGTTCGACCGGCCGATGAGGTCGGATCGCCGCACATGGACGAACCTGCTGACCGAGCTGAATCTGCATCTGCCGCGCGACAAGCATACCGGCAGGAGCCCGGAATACCCACGGGTCGACGTGCCCAGGCTGCTGGCTCTGGCACGTTCGCCCCGGATCGATGACGTAGAACTCTTCGTCATTCTGAACAGCTTTCGCTCCGACTTTTTGGACCTCGCCCTCCGGCACCAGGCCGTGAGCCTGTGCCTGAAGCTGGCGGCCGACGAGCCTCAACCCGCTCGCCGGCGGGCGCTTATTGGCCATGCCTTCACGATGATATACGAGTGGCGAACCTGGTATGATCGCCACTGGTCGGCGTCGGCCCCCAAGCCTGAGCAGGCGTTGACCGCCCTGTACGCCCACCTGCCTGAGTACGAAGTGTCCCTGCGGAGAATCCTGGCCAAGATCGAGGACGACAACGTCCGGAGGTCCCTCAAATGGCGAGTTGACATGCTGCCGTCGCTGAGACGGCCGCTGCTGTATGGCCAACTGCCGGCGAGGCGGGTCGCCGCAGGGCCTGGCTACTGCTTGCGCGTGCCCAGCTGGCGCGTGCCCAGGCGGACGCTCCGTCAACTCCTGGAAGACCATAGGGTGGACCCGGCCAAACTGGACGGCATGGCCGCCATCGTGTATCGCAACATGAGCAACAACACCGTCAAGCCGCTGTTTGTGGAGCTGGACCCGGAGCTGACGCGCAAGCCGCCGGCGGGAGCGGCGGTTGCCCCGGGCCATCTTTGGTCCTCCCTGAACCTGCAGATACACGTCGATGACGTGGTGCGCGTGGGCCGCAGGCAGGACCTGCGCTGGGTGTTCATAAACCAGCAGCGGGCGACCCGGCCGCCGGAGCCGGGAAAGGGAACACAACACAAGACACAATGGGGACAGGCTACTTTTTTGGAGACTGTAGGCGAACAATGGGGACAGCGAACAATGGGGCGAACAATGGGGACAGGCGAACAATGGGGACAGGCTACTTTTTTGGAGACTGTAGCACCTTTGCAGAGCGAAGCCTACATAACTGGGCCAATACCAAGAGGTTGCATGCAGACAAGGCTGCGCTCACGGGTAACCGCAAGCTGCCTTTATGTCGAAGACGCCCGTTCCTTGGGTTCTTCGGTGGGTTCTTCGGTGGGTTCTTCGGTGGGTTCTTCGGTGTTCGCGGCGAACGTGAGCATGGTCACCGTGGCGATGGACTCTGTAATGATGCTACAGTGTCAGTCTGTCCCCCTATTAAATGAAATGGAGGCGAGGCAGGCATGTCGGGATCAGAGCAATATCCATCGTTTGAGCAGATCTGCGACCAGGCGGCCGGGTTCGTCGAGCGGAGCCCGGGCATCGCCCGCATGGATTCGTTGGGCAAGTCGCCCGAGGGGCGCGAGGTCATTGCCGTGGAGGTGACCGAGCAGGCCGGTCGGCCGGAGGAAAAACAACTGGCGATGATCGTATGTGGGCGGCACGGCGGGGAGCTGGGCGCGCGGCCGGTTGGCGCCGCCCTGATGGAGTGGCTGGCGTCAGATGCCGCTGCCGAGACGCGGCGTCGGCAGCGGGTGTTTGTCGTTCCCGTCGCCAACCCCGACGGGTGCGCCCGCGAGGAGTTCCACGCCCCCGGCGACCGGCTGAGCGAGCTGGAGCGGCGGACGATCCTGGCCCTGGCCGAACGCCTGGTGCCCGACGCGGTGGTGGACGTCCACAGCCTGAGCGGGAGCGACGTGGAGGCGGTCATTGCCGCCCACACCGGCCGCTGCGCCGTGGACGAGCTGATCCACCACCACCTGGCCGCGGAGATGGGCCGGTCGGCAGCCGCAAAGGGCTACCCCTTTGACGTGGAAGCCGTCCCCTTCGGCGCCCCCTACAACAACTTCTTCTGCGGCGCCTGCCACGATCGCTTCCACAGCATTGCCTTCGGGATGGAGGTCAACCACCTGACCCTCGCCCCGGCCGAGGCCGGCGAGAGCGCCGTAGCGGCGATTGCGGGCCTGGTGGAGAAGGGCAATCGGCGCCTCGGCTGGCAGGACGAGGGGGGGTATCCGAATCAGATCCTTGCAGGCAACTTTTCCTGCTCTGTTCGCCCGGCCGGTTCCGACGCCGACGAGCGGCGGCGGTCGCGCGCGGAAGTCTGGCGGCACCGTAGGGCCTTCGCCCCGCCGAAGCGCGAAATGCCCGATCGACACACCCTCAAGGTGACAGTATCCCACGCCGGCTTCTCGCCGGCCTGTTCGTGGTCCATTTGCTGCCGACTGCGCGGCGAGAGGGCGATACGCAGCGTTCGCCTGGACGGCCGGGCGGCGGGGCACCGGGCGTTTCGGGACGAGTGCTCCACATATGTTTCAGTGCGGGTCCGCCCGGAGGCCCCGGAGCCGGAGTCACACGAGCTGATCATCGCAATGGGGTAGGGGGCGCTTCTGGTGAAGCGCGCCATTCGGTGTTTCATTGGCCCGGGACATGGGAGATGATGGGGGGGACCGACGGGCTATCCGGGAAGGGAGCGGGACGGAAAATGTCTACGGAAGGGTCTTCGCAGCAGCCGGACACGAGGTTCCTGGTGGCCGTGGGCGGGCTGCTGCTGGTGGTGATCGTGCTGCTGGCGGGGCTTTGGCTGCGGATGCGGAGGCGGGCGGAGCGGGCGGAGAGCCAGATCGCCGAGCTGGCCCGGCAGCGATCGCAGATCGGGGCGGCGGTTCAGCAGGTGATGGCGGAGCACGCCGCCGGCTTGGCCGTGGAGCGTGAGGCCCTGGAGCCCCGCCGGGTGACGCTGGACGGGAGGCAGGTGACGGCGTTGCGGCTGCCGGCGGGGGAGGGCGAGCGGCTGGGCTTTCAGCCCGGCGACGTGATCCTGGTGGAGTCGGCGCCGGCGACGGCCCCGGCCAGCGGGCCGGCCACGCGACCCCGGCCGTAGGTTCCTCACCGCGTCCCGGCGGGCGAACGCGCCCGCCCTGACGGGAGCGAAAGGATGTGCACGACTCTGACGCACGCGGTCCTCTCGGCGGCGGCCGGGGGGGCGCTGGCCCCGCGAAGGCGGGCGTTGCGGTTTGTCGTGTGGGCGGCGGTGTGCGGGGTGCTGGCGGACGTGGACTCCGTGGGGCTGAGCCTGGGCATCCCCTACGAGCACGTCCTCGGGCACCGGGGGCTGATGCACTCGCTGCCGTTCGCCCTTCTCGTCAGCGTGCTGGTGGCGAGCCTGGCGTTCAGGGACGTGCCGATCGGCTCCGGGCGGTGGTGGTTGCTGGTGGGGGTGTTCTTCGGCGTCATGGCCGTTCACGCGGGCCTGGACGCGATGACGGACGGCGGGCTGGGGGTGGCCTTCTTCGCGCCGGTGG
>CAZNSB010000288.1:0-3641 GCA_964575155.1 uncultured Planctomycetaceae bacterium
GCCTGGGCGTCCGCGACGGGCACTGGGCGGGGGGGTCCCTGATCGTCACCAACACCGCCGGCGGCAGCGAGGTGATGGCCGCCGCGACCGCGGGCCTGCGCGAGCTGGCCCTGTCGGCCATACCCCGCGACGCCGCCGCCATCCTCGCCGGGCCGCCGGCGCTGGCCTATGAGATCACCGCCCGCAGCTTCTCCGCGGCCGTCGAGGTGGTGGGCGTCGGCGAGTTCGCCCTGCGCGAGTCGATCGCCGACCTCGGGCGGTTCGAGCTGCTCTTCCGCGACGACGGGTCGGCGCTGTGCAAGGCGCGGTACGAGGTCCGCAACCGGACGCGGCAGTTCCTGGAGCTGACCGTGCCGGCCGGCGCGATCGTGATGGTCGCCCGCGTCAACGACAAGCCGGTGCCGCTCTCGCCCCTCCCCGGCCGGGCGGGGACGTACCGCATGCCGCTGATCCGCTCCCCGGCGTCGGTCAAGGGCCTGGTGAGCTTCCCGGTGGAGGTGGTCGTGCTGTGGCGTTGCCGCCCGGTGACGGGAGGCCGAGGCCGGGTCGAGCTTCCCCTCCCGCGGGTGGACATCCCCATCGCCTACGCCTGGTGCCGGGCGTACCTGCCGGAGGGGATGCAGGTCCGGCGGTGGACGGGCCCGCTGCGGAATGTGACGAGGTATTCCTCGGAGACGGCCGTCGCGCACCTGGGCTACGGCCGGGGGGAGCTGGCCGAGGGGTACAAGGAAGAGGACCGCGTGAAGGTCGTCACCGCCCCGCCGGAGCCCGCACCCGCTCCGGCGCCGAAGCCGAAGCCGAAGAAAAAGCCCCCACCCAAGCCCCAAGCCCCCGGCTTAAGCCGGGGGATAAGCCGTGGGATAACCCCCGGGACTGCGCCCACCACCCAACCGGCGCGGAAAAAAGAGGCCCACGGCTTAAGCCGTGGGCTTGCGCGGAAAGGGGACATGCCGATTCTTTCCAGGCTCCCCGTGTTAGGCCGCACCTTCACCAACCGCGGCCGCGTTCTCGACCAGAAGCCGCTGCGCGGGCCCTCCCCTCAAGTGACGATGTCGCTGGCGCGGAACTACTGGCGGAGCGGGCAGGAGGCCTACAACCAGGGCAAGTACGCCGAGGCGGCGGCGGCGCTGAGGCAGGTGCTGAAGCATTCTCCCAAGAGCGTTGAGGCCGCCAACGCCCGCCGGCTGCTGGGGAACATCGACCTGGCCACGGGCAAGCTGGCGCTGCGGACCCGCGGCGAGAAGGCCGCCGCCGCCAAGGTCCGCTCCGAGCAGGAGCAGGTGGGGTACGCCTACCGGCAGCGGCGGCAGCAGGCCGTCCAGGCCGCCCGGAAGGCCCTCCGCGCCGGGCAGGTCGAGCAGGCACGGGCCCAGCTCCAGGTCGCCGAGTCCCTCAGGGACAGGTACCAGCCGACCGTTTTCGTCGGCGGGGCGAAGCGGCGCGCCTACCTCAGCGACCTTCGCGGGCAGATCGAGCGGACGGAGCAGGCCGCCGCCGCCCGGCTGCGGGCGGAGTACAAGCAGCTCAAGGCCGGGAAGAAATACGCCGAGGCCCTGAAGACGGCCGGGCGGCTCCGCCAGACCACCGCCCGGTGGAAGTCCGAGCAGGCCCGCCAGGAGGTCCGCCAGCTCCAGAAGGACATGGAGGAGCTGGCCGTGCTGGCGGCGAAGGAAAAGACGGGCCGGAGGCCCCGCCCGGCGGCCCCGGCGCCCCGGCAGATCGGGACACTCCGGCAGGCGCAGGCTCCGCTGCGGAGCCAGACGGCCGGGGGGGTGCCCCCCCGAAGACCGGCCCCCGCTCAGCTCCCGGGCAAGGGACAGCCCGGCTTCGCGACCCCAATCACCTTCCGGATCGAGCCGGGAGACCAGGTGCAGAGCCCCGGCTTCACCGTGCTGGTGACGGCGACGCTGTCCCGCGCGCCGGGCGACCGCCCGCAACTTGAGTTCCGCACCGCCGGGCGGCCGTGGCAGGCCGTGCCGATGGACCGGCTGGACCGCAGGCGCTTCAGCGCCACCCTGCGGCGGGTCCAGGCCGACACCCAGTACCGCGTCGCCGCCGCCGGGCAGCGCTCCGGCACCTACGCCGTCAGGATGTTCAAAGAGCAACCCCGCAGCGGCGTCCGGGCCTCGGCCCTGGCACGCATGGTCCGCGTGCCGCCCAGCGATCAGCCCGTCCTGCCCCACTGGGACGGCACCCACAAGCCGGACGTCACCTTCCTCCTCGCCGCCGCCAGGAGGATCGCCCAGGACCGCGACAAGATGGGCAGGGCCGAGTTCAACTCCCAGTGCGAGTCCCTGGGCGAGCTGATGGCCCCCTGGGGCGAGATGCTGGAGTTCCTCCCCGGCCGGGCCGCCGCCGCCAAGCTCCGCCAGGCCCACGAGAAGCTGCTCCGATACCGCCCGGGCGAGGCCGCCGCCCTGATCCAGTCGGCCATCGCCTCCGCCGAGGGCATCCCGGAGGCCAAGCGGGAGCCGGAGCTGCTGCACACGGGGCAGCCTTCCGGCGGGTTCTCCGACGACCCGACCCGGCGGATACAGTTCGGGGCGCCGGGGCTGATGTCCGACAGCCTGACGGCCTTCCAGCAGATGGACCGGCTCCCCCTCGACCTCCCGCCGGGCCGCCCCCGCCCGGAGCCCACACCCGCCGAGAGGAAGGTCAGCAAGCTCACCCAGGCCCGACTGGCCGAGGCCAGAGAGGGGATCCGGCGGCTGGAGAAGGCCCGCCCGGACCAGGACGGCGATGCGGCCGTCGCGGCGCTCAAGAGCAGTCTCGACCAGATCGAGCAGCGGGCCCGCCGCCCGGCCGACCTCAGGCAGTTGGGGGAGATCTACGCCTCGGCGGAGATGCTGGCGGAGATGGCCAAGGAGACGGCCGAGCAGGTCCGCCTCCGCGAGGCCCGCCGCGCAAGGCAGACCGAGCGAGGTCGGCAGACCGCCAGCTTCAGCCTCAAGCACGGCGACGCCGGCAGCGTGGCCCGGGCGATCGAGGGCCTCTTCCGCGACGAGCTTCGCGACGCCCGGGCCGCAGGTAAGGGCCCGGGGGCCCTCACGGTCCACGCCGATGCCGCAGCCAACGCCCTGGTCGTCGCCGCGCCCCCGGAGCAGATGTCCGCCGTCCGCCGGCTCATCAGCCAGCTTGACGCGCCGGCCGGCGAAGGCATCGTCCGCGCGGACAAGCGGGCCATCCCCTGGGCGAAGATGGCCCCCGCCGCCAAGGCTCCCGGGCGCGTCATGGACGCGCGCGCCCCCGCGCCCGCCGAGTGGGCGGGGCCGGTCGGCCGGCTGGGCGGCGCCCGCCGCACGCGCAAGCAGGAGGTGGATGCCAGCGTCAACCAGGCGATGGCGCGGGCGCGGGAGGCGATGCAGGCCTTCCGCGGGCCGGCGGACTTCGAGCGGGCCCGCCAGGAGACCAGGTACGCCCTGACGCTGCTGGCGACGAGCCGGGCCCTGCTCAGCGACGACGAGTACCGCCGGAAGAAGGCCGAGACCGACAAGCTCCTGGAGCGGATCGACAGCGACAGGGACAAGTGGGAAAGCCGCCGCATCAGCCGGGAGCGGGAAGAGATCCACCACCGGCGCCGGCGTCCGCCGGCCCGCTTCCCGTCGGAGCACGAGGCGTACGTCCGCCAGCCCTCCCAGGCC
>CAZNSB010000288.1:3651-6935 GCA_964575155.1 uncultured Planctomycetaceae bacterium
ACCGGGAGAAGATCGAGACGCTGAAGCAGCGCGTCTACGTGCTTCGCGAGGAGGGCAGCTACGAGGAGGCGCTGGGGGTCCTGGAGCAGATCCTCCGGCTGGACGCGTCGGACCCGTGGGCGAAGGAGTGGCGCGAGCAGATCAGCCGGTTCGTGCGCCTGCTGGATGAGGAGGGCGTCCAGCCGACGGCACCGCGGCAGGAGCACAAGCAGATCGTGGACATCCGCGAGGGGCGGGTGCCGTGGTATGAGCTGCTTCGGTACCCGCGCGAGCGGGACGAGCTGACGCGGGGGCGGAGTCCGTTCGGGGCGCCCGCCCGGCCCGAGGGCGAGGCCGATCGGCTCGTCCGCCGCGAGCTGAGGAAGGTCCTGCCCAGGCTGGAGCTGACCGGCGTCGGGCTGGGCGACGTGGTCCAGTTCTTCCGCGACGTCAGCAACCTGAACATCCACGTGAAGTGGGAGGCCCTGCGGGCCGCCAACATCGACGAGAAGACCCCCGTGAACGTCAAGCTGGCCAACGTGAGCATCGAGAAGACCCTGCGGACCGTCCTGGACGACGTCGGCGGGGTGACCCCCCTGGCCGTCGTCGTGGACGGCGGGGCGATCGTGATCTCGACGAAGGACGACCTGGCCGGCCAGACCGTCACCCGGGTCTACGACATCCGCGACATGGTGCACGCCGTCCCCAACTTCGAGGGCCCGCGGGTCAAGCTGGACGCCGAGGATACCGGCGGGGGGCTGTTCGGCGAGGCGGCCGGGGCGGAGGCCAAGGACCAGACCCTCTCCAGAAAGGCCCTGGTGAAAGGCATCGTGGAGACCATCCGGGGGACCGTCGCCCCGGAGACGTGGCGCGGCGCGGATGCTCCGGCGGCGGCGCCGTCCATCCGCGACGAGAACGGGCAGCTCGTCGTCACGGCCGGGACCGAGCAGCAGGAGCTTGTCAAGGAGCTGCTCACCCAGCTCCGGGCGGTCCGCGGGCCGCAGGTGGACGCCGGCGGCCAGCGGATCGCCGCCCAGCGGGCCAAGGGGATTGCGGAAATCTTCCTCGATGACGTGCAGGGGGACTTCGTCACCGGGGCGCTCGACGTGGAAGGGACCGTGGCCGCCGACCGGCGCTACGTCAGCGACCTGGCCGCGGCCCTGAAACACGCCGAGGAAGGCGTTGGCGACGTGGCCGGCGTCGTGCTGATGACCGACGGCCGGCTGGGGTCGTTCGTGGACCGCAACTACGACTGGGCGATCCTCCCCGCCGCCCGGGTCGCCGACGGCGGCTTCGTCTACGCGACCCCGCCGGGCGTCGAGACGACGGTCACCGTCCCCGAGGGGGGCACGGTCGTCCTGGGCGGGCAGCGCGCCCGCTCGTTCGGTGCGCTGACGGCACCAGCGCTGTTCGCGGCCCTCGGGCGGAACCTCGGCCAGAAGGTGGTGGTCAACAGCACGAACCTGAACGTGGACGCATCGGCGGCGGGCGGGCTGGGCGTCCGCTTCACCGCCGGGCGGAACGGCGTGAACTACAGCGTCATCGACGAGGCCCAGCTCCGCACGCTGCTGGAGCTGGACGCGAAGCGCGCGGGCGCCCCCGACGCGGTGCCCGCCAACGGGCGCGTCCAGGAGACCATCGTCGGCACCGACGCCCTGCTGGCCAACGGGATGCTCGCCAACGCCCGCTTCGCCGGCGACCGCGGAAACACCCTCGACGTCAACGGCAACTCCATCCCCCTGCGGCATGAAAAATACATCCTCATCAACAACGGGGCGTACCTGACGGCCGTGCGGGCCGGGCCCATGCAGCACTGGACCGAAACGCCCGCCGACGTGAGGTTCGCCGAGGTCCCCGCCGACATCCAGGTGCCGCCCGTGGGTCGGCTGGCCAAGTTCGAGAAGACCCTCGTCGAGCCGGCGGACAAACTGGTCATTCAGGCAGACTACGAATGGAAAGGAGATCGAAGATGAGAAAGACAACGCTGTTGGCAGTGGTTGCACTGGCAGCCGCCGGGGCCGCGGCGGCCCCACCCGCCCCCGCGAGCCCCAATGCCAAGGGCCAGGTCATCCTGAGCTGGGACGAGTTCGTGAAGATCACGGGGTACGACCCGGCCCGGAAGGGCGGGCCCCAGGTGCTGACGATCCCGTGGGCGGAGGTTCAGGACCTGCTGGGGGTGAAGGTCCAGCAGGTCGGCAAGGCCGCCACCGTGGACCTGCCGTGGCAGGAGTTCAAGGCCCTGCTGGAGTGGTCGGTCAAGCGGAAGGAGCCCAAGCCCTCGGCCCCCCCGCCGGCGGACTACATCGTCACCTCCAGCCAGTACACCGGCGAGCTGGCGGACGACTCGGCCAAGCTGACGCGCAAGCTGAAGCTGGAGGTGCTCAAGGAAACCGGTTGGAAGCGGATCCCGGTGCTCCCGAACGCCGTGGCCATCACCAAGGCCACGCTGCCGCCCAAGGTCTACCTCCACAGCGCCGGGGGGCACTACGAGCTGCTGACGGAGGCGACGGGGGCGCTGGAGGTGACGCTGGAGTTCACCGTCAAGGTGCACAAGTCGGCGGGGATCAACCGGGTGCAGTTCGCGACGACGCCGCTGTGCTCGAGCGTGCTGGACCTGGCCATCGCCCGCAAGGACGTGGACGTGAAGGTGCTCGACGCCCAGTCGCTGCTGACCAGGACGGTGGGCGAGAAGACCCAGGTAGCGGCGGCCCTGCCCTCCGGCCAGCAGGTCGACATCAGTTGGGAGCGGGCGCTGCCGAAGGTCAAGGCCCCCCCGACCAAGCTGTACGCCGAGACGCGGACCCTGGTGGCCGTCGCCGAGGGCGTGCTGCTGTGCCAGGAGGCGGTCCAGTTCAACATCCTGCACACGCCGGTGCGGGAGCTGAAGCTCTCCGTGCCCACCGGCGTCAGCGTGCTGGAGGTCTCCGGGACGAGGGTGCAGGACTGGCGCGTGGACGCGAAGGGCGAGCTGCTGGTGGTGCTGAGCGGGGAGGTGATCGGCTCGCAGCTCCTGCGGATCAGCTACGAGCGGGCGGGCAGGGACGTCGCCGAGGCCCCTGTCCTCCGCGCCGTCGGCGTCGAGCGAGAGAAGGGCTTCGTCGGCGTGGTCGCCCTGGCCAACGTGGAGATCGCCGCCGGGGCGATCCAAGGCGCCACCGGCATCGACGTCCGCAAGCTCCCCGCCGACATCATCGCCATGACCAACCAGCCCATCCTGCTGGCCTTCCGCTACGTCGGCGAGAAGCTCGTCATCCCCCTGACCATCAAGAGGCACGACGAGGTGGACGTGCTGGTGACCATCGTGG
>CAZNSB010000289.1:0-6931 GCA_964575155.1 uncultured Planctomycetaceae bacterium
GACGCTCAGCATAGGCCTGGTCGAGATCGGCGGCCGGCAGGACGTACGAACGCTGCTGTCCCAGGCCGACACGGCCATGTACCAGGCCAAGGACAAGGGGCGCAATCGCCTGGTCTGCCTGGCTGCGAACGCCGCGTGCTGAAGGGGGTTGCGTTCGGGGGAGCGAGGGCGTTGGCCCGGGCTGGCGGATGGGGGGCCTTCGCAGGTGGCAGGGCTATCCGGATGCCATTTGTGCTTCTCGCTACAGCCCCGAGCAGACCACGTAGCAGGCGACGATCCCGACGGCGAAAAGGGTCCACCAGAAGGCGACGTTCCTGTACAGGGGCCGGCCGAGATCGGCGAAGAGGTTGAGCTTCTTCCAGTCGATGGTGGTCTTGTCGGTGACCTTCTCGGGCGGGGGCGGGGCGGTCAGGAGGCTCAGGAGGAGCATCAGCCCCACGCAGAAGAACCACACCACGGTGGCGCGGGTCAGGAACGGCTCCAGCCAGGGGACCCAACGGGCGAGGTACAGGTCGATGCCGACGCTGAGGGCGATCCCGGCGAGGATGGCGGCCACGGCCGCGGTCCCGTTGGCCCGCTTCCAGAACAGCCCCACGATGAACAGGGCCGAGAAGGGCGGGGCAAAGTGCGCGTACAGGTCCTGGATGTAGGCGAACACCCCCTTCTTCAACAGCCCGATGTAGGGGGCCAGGATGATGGCGACCAGGAGCACGGCGACCGAGACGTACCGCCCGACCCGGACGGTCCGTCGTTCCTCGTCGCCGCCCGGGTGGGGGGCGGGGCGCTTTCGGAGGAACCGCCGGTAGATGTCCAGGGTGATGACCGTGGAGGTGGAGTTCAGCACCGAATCGACCGTGGACTGGATGGCGCCGAACAGCGCCGCCAGCAGCAGCCCCTTCAGCCCGACGGGAATGAGCCTCTGGACGAGGAGGGGGTAGCTCTTGTCCGGCTGGGGCAGGCGGGGGTCCATGGCGAACATGATCAGGCCGGGGACGATGATGATGAAGGGCAGGAAGATTTTCATGAAGCCGGCGAAGACGATGCCCATGCGGGCGTGCCAGCGGTCCTTGGCGGCGAGGACGCGCTGGACGATGAACTGGTTGATGCAGTTGTACCAGACGCTGATGGACAGCCAGGCGAGGAAGAGGCTGGTCCAGGGGGTGAACTTGTGCCCGGCGGGCTGGAACATGGCGAGGCGGTTGTAGCGATGGGCGCCGGGGACGATCTTGGGGGCCTGCTCGGCGATGGCGGCGGCGTAGCCGGTCGCGGGCAGGGAAGGCGCGTCGAGGCCCTGGTTGGCCGCCACCATCGCCCGCCACCCGGCGATGGGGTCGCCTCCGCCCAGCGCGCTCAGCCCCAGCACCGTCACCAGCACCCCGCCGGCGACCATCACCGCGACCTGGAAGACGTCCGTCCACGCCACCGCACGCAGGCCGCCGAAGATGGCGTAGGAGCCGGCCGAGACCCCCAGGATCGCGGCGCCGAGGGCGGTGGCGTAGAACTCCGTCTGCGCCGGCGCCACGGCGAAGCTGTCCCGCAGCCAGCCCTGGACGTCGAAGATCGCGTCCAGGCCGACCGCCCCGGCGTAGAGGACCGCCGCCAGGAAGGCCAGGACGTTCGCCAGGACGGTCATGACGGCAAAGAGGAGGCGGCAGGTGCCGTTGTATCGCTTCTCCAGGAACTCCGGGGCGGTGAAGACGCGCGAGGCCAGCAGGAAGGGGATGAAGATCCAGATCAGCACCGAAAACGCCCAGAGGTTGCCCCATTCCCAGTGGGCCACGCACAGCCCGTACACGTACGCCGCCCCGATCATCCCGATGAAGTGCTCGGTGGAGATGTTGGAGCCGATGAAGCTCGCCCCCACGGCGTACCAGGGCAGGCTTCGCCCGGCGAGGAAGTAATCCTCGGCGGACCGGGATCGGCGCCTCGCCCCGACCCAGAAGCCCAGCACGGCGACGAGGACGAAGTAGAGGACGAAGACGGCCAGGTCGATCCGGTTCAGGGCCATGGGCAGGCTCCCGGTTTTCGTCGGCAGGTTACGCCAGGGGCCTCGCCGGTGCAACCACTACCCGCCGGATCGCCTGGTGCCACGGCTGCGCTGTGTGCAGCCGTGCCGATCCTTCAAGTGACAGCACGCTTGCAGACGGCGCAAGCGTGGCACCCGGCTTGGCCAGCTTCGGGGCGTCGGGGCGGCGGGCCGTCAGTACGACCCCAGCTCCTTGGCGAGGTCGACGATGTGGCGGAAGTCGGCCAGGGAGACGCTGGAGGGGAAGGAGGGGTCGGAGCTGAAGACGTACCCGCCGTTTTCCTTGAGGGCGGGGACGACCTTTCTCATCTCGGCCTCGATGGCGTCGCGGTCGTCCCAGAGGACGGCGTTGATGCCGCCGTGGAGGAGCAGGCGGTCGCCGTACTTTGCCTTCAGCGCGACCGGGTCCATGCCGGCCTTGACCTCCAGCGGGTTGAGGGCGTCCACGCCGATGTCGATGAACTCCCCCACGAGGGGGTTGACGTCGCCGCAGGAGTGCAGGTGGACGTAGACGCCGCGGGCGCGGGCCCAGTCGCAGGCCCGCCGGTGGACCGGCTTGAGAAGCTGGCGGTACATCTCCAGCGACATGAACTGGCTGTGCTTGTAGCCGAGGTCGTCGGGCCAGGAGATGCTGTCGACGGTGTGCCCGGCCTCCCAGAGCATGTCCATGAGGGCGAGGTCGAGGTCCAGCTCGGTGTTGAACATGTCCACGCACCAGTCGGGGTCGTCGATCAGCGCCACCAGCAGCCGCTCGGTCCCCACCATCCACGAGTGCGTCACGTCGAAGCCGAACCACAGGCTGCCGTCGATCCAGTGGCCCCTCTCGCGCCAGCGCCGGTAGTTCCTCTGGAGGGAGTCCCAGTCGATGCGGTCGCGGGTGGGGGTCATTCTCTTTTTGGCGGCGTGCCAGGAGGTGCGGTCGACGACGGTGCATTCGAGGAACTCCGGCGTGCCGCCGGCGTGGGTCCACTGCCGGATCGTCTGGCCCCACTTGGTGGTGTGGATGCGGTACTCGTCGGTCTCCTCGATGGCCTTCTCTTCGTAGCGCGGGCTGTTGTCGGGGTGCATGCCGACGACGCGATCGACGCCGAAGAACTCCGCCCAGTCGGCGCCGGCGGGCATGCCCTCCCGCCGCCACCGCTCGATGGTCGCCGCCCAGGGGCCGTCGATGATCGGCACCCGGTCGGCCTGGCGATGCTCGTACATCCGCTTGAAACGCTCGTGGGACGTCATCTCGGCCATGCGATCTGTCCCTTTCGGCTCTCCGCCCTGGGCCGGGGAAGGGCCCCGATTCACCGCGTCGGCAGTCTGGCCCAGTGTACTGTCAATCTTGAATCTATGGGTGCCACGGCTGCGTTGTGTGCAGCCGTGCGCGCCCCGGGGCTAAACAGAACTGCCGAACATTGGAACGACAGGGGTCAATGGATGTTCAGGCCGGGGCGAAGCCCCGGCAAATTGCCTGCCTTCGGTCCTCGAGGATCAAGGCAATGGCCTCGGCGAGATTCGCCTGGCACTGTTCGGGCGTCTTGCCCTGGCCGTTCGCGCCCGGCACCTCGGGACAGTATCCGATGTACCACTCGCCGTCCTTCTCGATGACTGTCGTGAACTCGTTGGGCATCGCATTCTCCGGCGAACTGGTCCCATTCGGCCAGCGGATTCATGTTACCATGGGGCGCTGGAGAAGTCTATCCTGTAGAGGAGGGGCTTGCTGAGGATCGGGCGATGCGGGTGCTTGCCGGCGCGATGACGGGTGTGTTGGCTCTGGCGGCGGGGGGGTTGTCCGCCGAGCCCGCGCCGGCCCCCGGGCCGATCCGAAAGCTCACCGCCGCCGAGGCCGCCCGCGTCGCCAGGCTCATCGAGCAGATGGGCAGCCGCTCCTACCGCGCCCGCCAGAAGGCCTACGAGACCCTCGGCGCGATGGGCCCGGAGATCATCCCCGTCCTCCAGCGCTACCGCACGCACGCCGACGCGGAGATCGCCGCCCGGGTCCTGGCCCTGATCCGCCGCGTCGGGTGGACCCACCGCGGCGCCATCGTCCTCAGGCTCCAGCCGGGAACCCAGGCCGAACGCGTCGGCTTCCGCCCCGGCGACGTGGTGGTGAAGGTCGATGACGAGGACATGGCCTCCGCCCGGCAGCTCGTCGCGTTTGACAACACCCGCCCGAGGACGTGCTACGTCTGGCGGCGCGGGGAGATCCTCACCAAGAAGGTCGCCCCGGGCAAGATCGGCATCTACGTCGGCGACTGGCAGCTCGCCGACGGCGGGAACGAGCACGCCCGCGGGCTGTCGGCGGTGGTCGAGGGGCGCTTCGAGGCGGCGTACCGGTACCTCCTCCAGGCCCAGGACCGCTGGGCCGAGGAGCCCCTGACGCGCCAGTTGATGATCGGGCTGGCCGAGTACAACCTCGATCACGACCGGGCGATGAAGCTCTACCACCGGGCGCGGGCCGGCGGCGAGCTGGAGGGCAACTGGAGCTACAACGAGCTGGACGAGATGATCGTCCGCGGGCTGCCGTTCTCCAGCGCCTACACCGCCGACCTGCTGGAGCGGCTGGGGAAGGTCAAGCCCTCCGAAGCCTTCGGCTCGGAGCTGGGGTACGAGTTGGACACGCACTTCCTCCACGGCGGGCGGAACTTCCCGCTGGCGCGGGAGCTGACCGCCCGCCCCTGGCCGAGGGTCATCCAGGGCGCCAACGGCCCCAGCCACAGCGCCTTCCACGACCTCAGCAGGATGCAGGTGCTCCTGCACGACCGCCGCTACCGGGACGCCGTGAAGTATTTCCGCAAGGCCCGCCCGGGCGGGCAGGTGCATCGGCTGGCGCTGCGGGCGGCGTTGGGCGGCGGCGACGTCGGCGCCACATGCGACCTGGCGTCCCGGATGCTTCGGGACCAGCTCAACCCCGCCCGGCGGTGGAACTCCTTCGCGTACACGGCCCTGGCCATCGTCGCCGCCCGGGCCGCTGGGCGGGAGGACGCCGCCCGCAGGCTGGGGCGGCAGTGGGCCTCCCTACAGCCTCGTGTGGCCGATATCGACGACCCCGACCTGTTCTTCATCCTCCCGCACCTGGCCTGGAGCCGCTTCGCCCTGGAGGCCCTCCGGGCCGTGCCCGCCCACCGCGGCGGCGACTGGCGCGGGGAGCTGCTGCTGAGCTGCCTGATGCGCAGCCGCCAGTGCACGCCGGCGAAGTGGGAGCAGGCCTTCGCCGAGGTCCTGGCGCCCCGGGGGGGGCTCCAGCACCTGCACTGGTACAACGCGGCGTTCCTCCTGGCCCGCGGCCGGTACGCCCAGGCGCGGCGGGCCGTCAAGAGCACCTTCCCGCGCGGCGCCGCCGTCGAGGCCTTCGGGCGGGCGGTGGAGTTCCTCACCCGCCACGCCCCCAGGGTCCGGGGCGAATGGTCCGCCCTCCAGGGCACCTTCCAGCTCTACGACGGCGCCGAAAAGGGCAGCCACTGGGCCGTGAGATATGACGGCCGAACCTTCTACGTCGACCCCCGCGGGAAGCTCCACGAGCCCGCCGGGCTCACGCCCGGCGAGGTCCACCAGGGCCTCCGCGGCGAGCGGATCCACGCCGGGCCGACGGGCACGATCTACGTCCGCCGGGCGCAGGTGTACCTGCTGGACGACCGCGCCCGGCGGTGGATGCCGACGTATGCCTCCCAGTGCACGGTGCCTGCCAACGCCCACTACTGGAAGGACGCCACGGCCCCGGCCGCCCTCAGCTACGTCCTCAAGGAATATCCCATCCGCGGCGCCGGGCGGGAGCTGCTCTGGCCGCCGCTGGCGGCCGGCGGGCGCGTCTTCTACCAGTTCCGCGGGGAGCTGGCCCTGGCCGTGGAACGGAAGACCGGGCGCGTCACGGACATCGGGCGGGAGGTCCGCCGGCTGGTCGGCAGAGAGGGCCAGGCCGACGTGTACCGCATCCGCCCCCGCGGGCGGGACCGCGCCTGGATCCCCACCAACCTGGGCCTGTGGACCATGAACGACGCCGGCCGCATCGCCCCCATCGAGCTGCCCGCCCTCAAGAGCCGCAAGGTCATGGTCAGCGTCCTTCCCTGGCCGAAGCGGGCGGGGAAGACCTACGTGGGCGTGGCCAGCCACCAGGGCGGGCAGGTCTTCGAGATCGACACCGCCTCCGGGAACGCCGCCCTGACCGAGGGCTACTGCGGCGTCGGCCCGGAAGACTCCTTCGCCGCCATGAAGACCTGGACGCGCCGCGTCTACGGCGACTACGCCGTCGAGGTCCTCCTCCGGACCCGCCCCCGATCGGCCCAGGCCGCAAAGTGACCTCCGCCGGCCGGATGGCGTCCAATGTGGGCCGTAGGGCGCGCACCTTTGCCGCGCGCGGGATTGCCGGGCCGGGCGCCTTTGGCAGGCGGGCGCCGGGGCTTTCCCCGCTTGTCATCGGGGCGAGATGCCGATACACTCTGCCGCTCGTTTGGCGGTGTTTGTGGCGCCTGAGGAAAGGAAGCGGGAGATGAGAATCGCAGTCATCGGCGGCGACGGGACCGGGCCGGAGGTGGTGGGCGAGGGGCTGAAGGTCCTCCAGGCGGCGGCGGAGAGGGTGGGCTTTGCGTACGAGACGAAGGCCTTCGACGTCAGCGGCGAGAGGTACCTGGCCGCGGGCGGCGACCCGGACGAGCCGACCATGCCCGTCATCGAGGATTCGGAGATCGACGAGCTGAGGACCTTCGACGCGATCTACCTGGGGGCCGTCGGCCACCCCGAGGTCGCCCCGGGCATCCTGGAGAAGGGTCTTCTTCTTCGGCTGCGGTTCGCGCTGGATCAGTACGTCAACCTCCGCCCGGTGAAGCTGTATCCGGGGGTGTGGACGCCGATCAAGGACAAGGGGCCCGAGGAGATCGACTTCGTGGTGGTCCGGGAGAACACCGAGGGGCTGTACACCGG
>CAZNSB010000290.1:0-873 GCA_964575155.1 uncultured Planctomycetaceae bacterium
CCCCGAGCCCGTGACCCTGGCCGGCCTGATGCTCGGCATCGGAAGCCTGGCCGGCTATCTCCGCCGGAGGCGATGAGAGAAGACCCCCTCTCCCTTGATGGGAGAGGGATGGGGTAAGGGTGAGGAACCCCGCCCCGCATAACGCCCGGCCACGCAACGCCCGGCCACGAAGTGGCCGGGAATGCCGTGCCCGGGAAAGGATTTGCAAATGCAAACCGCAACCGAAAGCCGCAGAGAGCGAGAAAGGGGGATGCCCATGACAGGAAGGACGTAGGCCCGCCTCGGCGGGCCGGCGCGGCGCTCCAGCGAGCGTCGCGCGACCCAGGCGGTTCGGCGCATCTGCCGGCCGACCCGCCCGGCCAGGCCTGAGTGACCAGGCCCGGCCGAATCGCAAGAGCAATCGGCAGTAGAGGGTTTTCCGAAAGGAGTACGACAATGAAGAGAATCAGAGTTCTTCCGGGGCTGGTGATCCTGCTCTTGGTGAGCGGGCCGGCCCTGGGCAAGACGTGTTGCCCGGATGCAACCGACCCCACGTTCTTCATCCAAGACATTAATTCGACCGCCGAGTTCTCGTACACCACTCAGCACGGGATGTTCTCGTGGGTTGTCGACGGCACGGAACACATGTGCCAGCAGTGGTTCTGGTACAGAATCGGCGACTCCGCCAAGGAGTCCATCGACACCTTGACGTATGTGATAGGCGGTGTCTCCGACCCCGACTTCGATAACGACTACGAGAACGTCTACCTTAAGTACGCAGGCGCCGGCTTTGAAATCGAAGTCAACTTCCGCCTGCTGGGTGGCCAGTTGGGGAGCAACGCCTCCGACATGAGCGAGGTCATCTCGATCCACAACACCGGGTAAACGCCCCTC
>CAZNSB010000290.1:883-6915 GCA_964575155.1 uncultured Planctomycetaceae bacterium
CACCTGCCACAATACCGCCTATAAGAAAAACTACGACCCAAAAACCAACTCCTATGCATCGACTTACAAGGAGATGGGCATTGGCTGTGAACAGTGCCACGGCCCAATGAAAGATCACGTCGATTGGTCCGAGGCCCATCCGCAAGAAGAGCAGGAAGATGAAGAAATAGAAGAAGCTGAGGAAGAAATCGATCTCGAATCAATTATGGAAGAGGACCTGCGCGTCGAGATCAACGACAACAGGCACACCGCCTCCCAGTACGACGCAGCCTGGGTCATGACCGAGACGACGGAGAATCCCAACGGCGATCGAGGAGAAGTGGGTTACTGGTCGACGACTCTTGGCAAGTTGAACGACGGACTAGCTACCGACCTCGACGACACCAGCCATGGGCCAATCGGGCCGGGTGACCTGACGTGGGCGTTCCAGTGGGACCGCACCATCGGCGTTGACGACACGTTCCAGATCAGCAAGGATAAGCAGATCCGAACGTTCGTCCCTGAGCCCGTCACCATGGCCGGCCTGCTGCTCGGCATCGGCGCCCTCGGCGGCTACATCCGCCGCCGCAGGGCCTAGAGGCACAAGGCCCGCGGCGGCCGGACGTGTGGCCGCCGCGGTCGAGGCACACGACGACAGATCCGCCCGCCGAGGGCGGGGTGGTTGCTGCGCGTTGAGAGCGCGCGCAGCCGCGTTTGCACCACCCGGTTTCCCAACACCCGGCACAACGCCCGGGACAGCAACCGCAAATGCGAACCGCGACCAAGAGCCGCAAGAGAAGCGGCAGCAGAGGGGAACTTTTCATAGGAGAAAGAAAGCAATGAGATACCTGACAGCCGTTGCAGCACTCGGCCTTCTACTGGCCGTCACCGGGACGGCCGGGGCCACTCAGATCTGGGACCGGCCCGAGTACCGGCCGTCGAGCAACCTCACACTGGGCGCTTACAACGACGGGAGCCAGACGCCGCACAGCGGCGCCGTGGGTTGGGTCATCGCGCAGGACTTCCAACTCAATCTCCTGTACCAGTCCCCGTACACGGAGGGACAAATTAACCCGTTCAACGATTACGGCGACCCCAATACCCTGAATTTCCCGGACAACGACTATTACTTCCTGCGCCTGGACGAGAACGGGGGGCTGCCGATAGGCATCTGGGACTACGAAAACGCGGTCCAGCAGGTCGCGCCCGACAGCGGCGAGGACTGGGTCGAGTGGACGCTCTCGTACTGGTCCCACTCGGACGGCTTCTTCCAGACCATTTTCGCCGGCGACATCCTCAGCGACATCCCCGACGATCCGTACCTGAGGGTACGGCCGTCGGCGGGCTACCGGACGTTCCTCTGGGACGGCCTGGCCAACGACGTCGAGATATTCGACGGGGCCACGGTCAAGTGCGAGGTCCTCGGCTATTGGTACCTGGGCGATCTCGCCGAAGGCACGCAACTGAACGCCAAACTCATCCCGGAACCCGTCACGATGGCCGGTTTGATGATCGGCATCGGCGCCCTCGGCGGCTACATCCGCCGGCGGCGGTAAGAGGCTGTTTCATAACCCCCTCTCCCTTGATGGGAGAGGGTTGGGGTGAGGGTGAAAACCCCGCCCCGCATAACGCCCGGCCACGGCTTGCGAGGGCGGAGTCTCTGACGAAGCCACGAAGTGGCCGGGGGGGATCGCCCGAACGGATGGCATAGAAGGGGGATGCAAATGAACCAAAGACGTGCGGTCCGCCGAAGCCGTGTGTGTGTTTGGCGCTGTCATTCCGAGCGAGTCCCCGTATGGGGACGAAGCGAGGAATCTCGCCGTGGTCGTGGTCATTCCGACTGACGCAAGGCGAGACCCTTCGGTCGCCGCAGGCGACCTCAGGGTGACAATTCTGAACACATACGAACGCGGGCCGCAAGCCGCCGTAAAGACGTGTGACGCAAGCGGCCGGGGCGCTGCCCACCGGCCAAAACGGGATCGGCCTGACCGCCAGACCCGACCCGAACTCTCGCAAGCGGCAGCAGAGGGGAACCTCCGAAGGGGGGAAGCACGCATGAGATACGCAGGAACACTTGCAGCACTTGGCCTTCTACTGGCCGTCACAGGGACGGCCGAGGCCGTGACCATCCAAATGTATGCGTCCCCGGCTCCCAACGGATACGGATCGCCCAACTGGGATGCCTACGTCAGCAACCTGACCACTTCCCTCAAGGATGGAAGCACTTCCGCGGGCAACCCTGCGACCGATCCCGACGCGTTCTACACCATTGGTGCTTTTCTGCCAACGGACGTTGCGGTAACGGGTTTCCACAGCTGGAAGAGCATCGCGCACGCAGGGTCACCATTTGACCAAGAGTACGGCCAGCGGCTGCATTTCCCGTGGGTCGTGCAAAGCGAGACGGTGCTCAATGACATCAAGCTCTCGAACGTCGGGAACATGGACATCTACTGGAAAGACCCTGATGAGACATGGGGGACAACCAATCCGAACGACCCAACCGAGTTCGCGGCGTACGGAGACGCCGCCTCGTACCGGCTGCCGAACTACTCCTCCAGCCGCATAGGCATCAAGGCTAACGGGACGATCGTGGACAGCGGCAGCGCCGACCAAATGGTGAACAAGATCGTTTATGCCGGCTATGGCATGGCGTGGGCCGTGTATCACGACGACACGGGCGCAGAAACCGACCAAGAGCGCCTTGATATGCTTCTCGACGACTTGGGCGACGGGTCCCTGAAATACCTGCGCGCTACCGTCACATACTATGACGATTGTAACAACGTGCTGGCGGATGAGCAGCTCAAAGTATTGCCTGTCCCTGAACCCGTCACCATGGCCGGCCTGATCCTCGGCATCGGCGCCCTCGGCGGCTACATCCGCCGGCGGCGGTAAGAAAACCCCCTCTCCCACGAGCGGAGAGGAATGGAAAACGGACTCATGGCCAATGAAAGGAGATGCGCCATGAAACGTCCCCTTCTGGTCCTTGCCGGGACCGCGGCACTGCTGCTGCTGGCCGGCGCGGGGGCGCGAGCGGGTACCGTGCCGTACAATTCTTGCGGCCCGTTCGTCAGCCCTTCCCCCGGCTGCGGTGTGCCGACGCCGTGCCAGGTGCCCGGCAAGGAGTACTCCAACTACGTGGACAAGGATGATTCGGGCGCCGCGGACGCCATGCAGGTGCTCATGTGGGACGGCCAGGGCGGCGTGAACGACAGCCAGTTCGACTACGGCGACGGGATTGACGTCGACGCCCTCGCCAACTGCCAGGACGCCCTCTACCACGCCGTCATCAACGACCAGGCGTCGCTGCTGTGGTCGACGGGAACGCTGAACAGCGCCTGCCCCACCATGTGCATGGACCCGCGCATCTACTACGAGAAACCCCATTGCTGCCCGGGTAACGGCGTGTGGGCCACACCCGACCAGATCAACGCGAGCACCTACGACTCCCCCGACCCGCCGGGCCCGCACCTCAACGACGTCGACGGCCTGGAGGTCTGGGGCAAGGAGATGCAGGACGACGCCAACAGGTACTCCCTGGCCGGCGACCCCGTATGGGGAGCAGGGGGTGCCGTAGCCGTCTTTGCGTACGACCCTGCCAACATGAAGAGCACCCCCTGGCTGTACGATGCCGCCATCATGAACGCCCTGAACGACGAGTTCGGTTTCGGACTCAGCGAGATCGACCTCGACGCCATGATGACCTGGGACGCCGACTGCGGCACCGGGGAGTTCGACCCGACGACCCTTGACCCAACAACGGGCTTAGGCGACTCCATCATGTTCAGCCTGGCCCCTGTCACCGGGACTAACGCCACCTTGGACGGCGGCGAGATCTTCGTCTACGACGCCCTGGGCATCCGGTACCTGTACCACGGCTGTCACCTGTGGGACACGACGTTCAACTCTGTGACCGAGTACGGGACAGCTTGCGAGAACGTCAACGCCCTTGAAGCCGTCTCGGTCCCCGAGCCGGTGACGATCGCCGGCGTGATGCTTGGGGTCGGTTCGCTGCTCGGCTACGTCCGCCGACGCCGTAAATGACGTTTCCCGGCGCCGGAGGGCTTGGCCCTCGGGCGCCGCCGCAAGACAACTGAAGCGACGCTCGGGTTGGCGGGAACGCCCGCCCGCCTGGGACGTCTGTCGCAGCACAGCGGGCCCGGGCCGCGCGCAGGGTTGGGGACTGTCTCAACCCTTCGCGCCAGCGGTACCCGACGGTGCCGTCGTGAGGGCGGGTTCGGACCGGCCCGCCCGGCAGGTTTGGGGCGTGCGTCAAGATCACGCCCTCGGTCTCTATGCGTGCGTTTCGCGAGCGGCGGCCGGTTCGTCCCCGCGCCGGTGACGAGCCGGGAGGCCGCCGGCGGCCCGTGCCTCCCGGTTCCCGGGAACGCTCCTCCTCCATCCGGCATGTTTCGGTACGCCCGATCCCGCGGCCGGAGGCCGGCCACGCGGCCCCGCACCGGCCGGTATGAGGCGTTTCGTCACGGCCTCTCCCCCAGTACGGGTCCGCATGGACTCGATGGGAGAGGGATGGGGTGAGGCTGAGACGCCCCGATGCCATCCCCTTATCCCCCTCGCCCTGCCCTCTCCCGCCAGGGGAAAGGGGATGGGGAACAACCGCTAAGTGCCACGATAACATGGATTTGGGTTTGCCTGCCGGCCGATATCGTGTATAGTTCCTGGGGTTGACGCACGAGGCAAGGCGCCAACGTACTCGGTATCTCAAAGGGCTCGGTGTGCGCCCGGCATGGCCGCTCCACCACCACGGGGACGGCGGCCGGGCGGACGCCATAGGATCGGGGGGGACACATGCCAGCGTCCGTCCGCCTCTCGGGTATACTCCTTCTTGCGGGCCTGATCGGGGTCGTGGGGTCCGGGTGCGCCGGCAAAGGCGGCCGACTCCAGGCCTTCCTCCAGGATCGGCCCAAGCCGGTTTCCGGGGTCCCGTACCGGGTCCTGCCGCCGGACGTGATCATGGTACGCTCCACGTACGTGCCGGAGATCGACGGCAGCCAGCAGCAGGTGCGGCCGGACGGCATCGTCAACCTGCCGCTGGTGGGCGAGATCGACGTCGTCGGCGACAACCGAACGGGCCTGACACCCCGCCAGATCGAAAAACTGATCGCCACGGAGGCCGAGGAGTATTACGAACGGGTCGACGCCACCGTCCAGGTCACCGGCTACAACTCGCAGAAGGTGTACATCTTCGGGCAAGTGAGCCGGCCGGGACCGCAGGCCTGGACCGGCGCCAACACCGTCCTGGACGTGCTGGCGAACAGCCAGCCCACCCAGTTGGCGTGGCCGGAGAAGATTCTGCTGGTCCGCGGCAAGACGCCGCGGCGGGGCGGGTACGTGATTGACTTAAAGGAACTGGAGAAAGCGGCCGATAAGGCGCCGGAGGCCGCCTCCGCGGAGGCCAGGAATGCCCCCACGGTCGTGGCCAAGGCCGAGAAACAGGCCGATGACCCCGATGCCATCACACCCTTGCCGAAACAGGTGGAGGCCAAGGTCCTCCGCGTCGACCTGACCGACATGTACGAGAAAGGCGACCTCTCGAAGAACGTGTACGTCCAGCCGGACGACATGATTTACGTGCCGCCCAATCCGCTGGCGGCGGTGGGGCTGGCCATTCAGCAGTTGCTGTTCCCGGTGCGGCCGGCGACCGAGACGATCCGGCTGCCGGCGTCCACGGCCTATTACATGACCGGCTCGTACGGGGGATCTTAATCCCGCCATGGCCGAACCCGAACAGACCAAGAAGAAGCGGACGCCGCGGGACTTCCTGCGGATCGCGTTCCGCCACCGGGGCCTTTTCGCGGTGGGCACGTCGCTGTTCGCCATCGCCGCCCTGGCGGCCGTACCGTACATCCCCCAGTTCGAGAAGAAGTATACCGGCACCGCTATCTTCGAACGCCGGTCCGACGCCGCGGTAGGCCTGCAGCGGCGGGGTGAAGCCGACTCCTTCGAGTCCATCAAACTCACCCTCGAACACGAACTGAAGGGGCGGACCGCCATCGAGCGGGCCGTCGAGGAACTCGGCCTCACCAAGGGGC
>CAZNSB010000291.1:0-6898 GCA_964575155.1 uncultured Planctomycetaceae bacterium
GATCAAGGCGCGGGACCCCGCCAGCTTGATTCACGTGCACTGCCACGGGCGGGTGGGTACGCTGCTGGATTCGTTCATGGAGATGGGGGTGGACTCGATCGACCCGGTGGAGCCGCCGCCGCAGGGCGACATCGAGATGGGCCAGGCCAAGGCCCGCTCGGCGGGCCGGCTGACGCTGTACGGCAACATCGAGTTCCTGGACATGGACATGGGGACGCCGGAGGAGATCGACGAGAAGGTCCGCGGTGCCATCGAGGACGGAGGGAAGGAGCACACCGTGCTGTGCCCTTCGTCCACTCCGCACGAGCGGCACACCGAGGCCTTTACCGCCAACGCCGTCCGGTACATCGAGGCGGGGCTGAAGTACGGGGCCAACTGAACGGACCGCCCGCCGGCCGGGGGCGGCGGCCGCCGCAGTTGGCTTGCCCCCGTTCATCACTTGGACTTGTCCGGTCCGTCCTTGCCCTTCCGGGGGTGGCTGTCCTGCGCGTTCTTCTCTTGGTGGTGTCTCTTGAGGGCCGCGGCCAGCTTGCCGTTCTGGTGCCGAACCGCGAGAGTCAAGTTATCACTCAACTTGAATTCGGAAAGCATCCGCTTTCCCAGGCGCAGGGCCTCGGCGCAGTGCTTCAGCCGCCCTCGCAGGACGTACTGGCCGTACAGCCCGCTCAGCCGCCCGCGCGGTTCGGCCAGCTCCGCCAGCCGGCCGTAGTAGACCAGGGCCGCCTCGGGCTCGTTCCGCATGTGCACGTCGTGGAGCATGGCCATCAGCAGAAGGGCCTCGGCGTGGTCGGGATCGGCCTTCAGGACCTTTTCCAGGAAGCCCCGGGCCTTGTCGAACCTCCGCAGGCCGATGGCGAACTTGGCGGCGTCGAGGCCCCCGGCGGCGTCGAGGGCGGCGAGCCGCCGCCTGCGGACCTCGGCGCTGGTGGCGACGAGATGGGCCTTCCGGGCGGCGGCGACGATCTCCGCCGCGGAGAGCAGCAGGAGCCCTTCGTCGGTGCTCACCCAGAGCCCGTCGGGCTCCGACAGGCAGTGATGGGCCCAATAGCAGGTCTTCTTCCGGGACGTGGCCACGGGCCCGTACCAGGTGTCGGCCTCGACGTCGTAGCACGTGAGTCCGCCGACGACGTTGACGAACAGGTGGGCCTTGTCGTGGGCGACGAGTACGGGTCTGCCCCACGCCGGCTCCACGCCGGTCAATTCGCCCGGCTCGACGATGTCGCAATGGGGATGGTGCGGACCGGGGAAGTAGAACGGCAGCGGCAGGCCGAGCTTGTAGCCGAAGCCCCAGGCGCGGAGGACCTTCCCGTCGGTGCCGATCTCCCAGATGCCGGGCTGCCCGGCGGCGAAGAGCCGGCCCTTGACCGGCGCGACGCGCTCCCACCCGCGGACCCTCAGGTACCGCCTCGGCATCGGCCACCCGGCCGGGGTGAGCAGCGGGGCAGCCTGAAACTGGCTGCGCGGGCTCAGCACGTCCACCGTGAGGCCGTCCCTGCGGAGGGCCATGACCTTCTTGCCTTGCGTCCAGGTGTGGAGGACCCGCCAGCGGCCACGGCCGGGGGTGTTCTTCCGCTCGAGCAGGGTCACCTCGCCGGTGTTCACGTCCAGCGTCCAGGCCGAGTCCTCCTGGGCGTACACCCCCCCGATGCACAACAGGGCATGGTCGCCCAGGGCGCGAACGCCCCACACGGCACTGGTGGGCTGGCCTTCCTCGGGGCCGTGGACCTTCCATGTCCCGGCCTTGGGGTCGTAGGCGAACACGCCGGTCCCGCCCGTGGCGACGTACAGCCGCCCGCCCATCGCCAGGCGGTCATAGGCCCGGAAGGGCTTCGGCGGCTGGGCCATCGGGATGGCAGCGCCGTCGCCGACCGCCCGGCCAGGGCCGGGAAGATCGATGGCCCACACCCTCGGGCCCCTGTGGGGCGCGGTCGCCTTGGGATGCGCCCCGAGCACGTACAGCCGCTCGCCGATCTTGCCCAGGATGGCGAACCACTCCGTTCCGGCCCGGATCGGGTGGAACCGGCCGTGCACCGTGGGCGTCTGGACCGCCCGGCCGGTAGCGGCGGGCTTCGGCCAGCGGACGGCCAGCGGCCGGACACCGGGGCTTTCCCGCTCTTGGATCCAACGCTGTACGGCGCTCGTCAGCTTGACGCTGTTGAGGCGTTCGACCTGTGCGAGGAAGCGGTTGCTGTCCTGCCGGGCAGGCGCTCGGGGGTGGTCTCGCAGGAAGTCGTCGATCAGCATTCGGGCCTCGTCCCGCCGGCCGGCGTCGAGGGCGAGGCGGATCGCGTAGATGCGCACGCGCACGTCGCCGAACTCGCGCCGCAGGTCGGCCATCCGCCGGCGGACCTCGTCGGCGCGCCCTTCCTCGATGGCGATCTCGATCGCGCACCGCCGCAGGCCGAAGAGGCTCTCCCGCCAGGAGTCGGCGTGCCGGGGGTATGTCTGCGGCCGGTGTGCGCGCCTGTAGTCGTCGCTCCACCCCCGGTCCGGCCTGAGCCGGCGAGCCTCGCGCAGCCTCTTCTCGGCCTTGGCCAGGTGCTCGGCGAGCCACTCCCGGCACACGCCGGGCTCGGCGCCCGCCTCCTTCATTTGGCGATACAACACCGCGATGTCGCGCCAGATCGACCAGTCCGCGTAGCAGTTCCCGGTGCAGCTCTCGTCCAGGACCCGCTCCACCAGCTCCTTCAGTTGGGCTACGACGCGCGCCCTCTCCACTGGGTCTTCGGGGAGCTTGTCGTAGGGCGGCGTGTAACGACCCATCAGGACGTGCAGCTTGCCGAAGGCCATCGTCACGGCCGTCGTGCGGTGCATCGCGCTGCCCCGATAGGTGCGGAGGAACCTCATCGTCTCGTCCAACACCCAGCGGTTGTGCGAGGCGACGCGATCGGTGGTGGGATTGTCCCGCAGGACGGCCTCGCGGTAGCGGACGGCAGAGCGGAGCTTGAGGAAAGCCGCCCGCTCGAACGTCGGGTCGATCTTGGCCGCACGCGCCGCCGCCTCGGCCAACTGCCGCAGACGCTCCCTGGGAAGGGCGTGCCCGTTCCAGTCGTTGAAGCTGTCCAGCTCGGCGTCGGCCTGGCGGCGGCGAAGGGCCATCTCCTTGAGGAAGTCGCGCGCCGCGCCTGGGTCGAGCGCCTTCAGCTCCCCGGCCGCCGCTTCCCACGTGCGCTGCACGAGCCGATCGAGCTGCCCGGCCTTGCCCCGGACGGTGCGCCACCGGCCGGGCTCGGCGCCCCCGACGCGAAAGGACACCTCGATGACCGTCTCCTCGAAGGTCTTCCCGACGGCGGACAGCTCTCTCAGGCCAAACTCGATCGTCGCGTCCGCCTGGGGGGCGAAGCGCCGCTCGCCGGGCAGTCGGCTGAGGCCCAGCAGGATCAGCAGCGACTCCTCCGCCGCCGACGCCGCCTCCAGGTGGTGCACCACCCGCACGCCGGCCGAGCGGGCCAGCGACTGCTCGAACACCCGCATGGCCCGGTGGGCGAAGGGCCCGAGCCTCGGCCGGTGCTTCGGCAGCACCGGCGGCGGGAGGCGGACCTTCAGCTTCGGCGCCGGCGCCGCCGCGGTCTTCCGGGCGGCCTCGGCGCACAGCTTGGCCGCCGCCGCCACGTCGTCCTTCTTCACCACGCCCCCGGTCAGGGGGTATTCCGCCGACGCCGCCGGATTGCCCATCTCCAGGTCCACCACGCGGAGGGCGACCTGGAGGCCCGCCGGGCCCGGCTCCAGCGCCACCCGCGCCATCGCGTGGTAGGCCAGCACCGGCCGGGGACCCTCGGCCCCGAGCTTGTGCTCGGCGAGGACCTTCGCCAGGTGCTGGCGGTCGATGACCCTGACGCCGGCGTGGCCGTCGAGGGCTGCGGCCAGGTCGTCGCAGAACTGCTCGGCCGTGGCCGTGCCCTTGGCGCCGCCAGCGCGTGGCGGAGGGGTGATGACCAGCGTCGCCGGCTCGGCGGCCGCCGGCAGCGCCGCCCACAGCACGGCCGCGGCGGCCAGCGCAGTTCGCTTGCTGCCTTCCATCACTTGCGCTTTTTTCGAGGCGGGCGCTTTGTCTCGGCGCCGAGGCGGAGCAGCAGGGCGTCCACCCCCTGGCGCCCGGCGGTCTCCAGGGCCGCCTTGGCCGACAGCTCTTCCATCAGGTCCACCCGGGCCGCCAGTCCCTTCTCCACGTGCGTGACCACGTTTCCCGGCACGGGGATCAGCCGCAGCTCCACGCGGGCCCGGCAACTGATCAGCCCGTACACCTCGGCGCCGAGGGCGCTGACGCCCTCGCCCTCGAGCAGGTAGTCGATCTTCCGCTTGCCGAACTTGCCCGTCCGCAGCAGCTCCTCGCGCCAGGCGTTGTCCTTTGCCAGGGGGACCAGCGCGGTGATGCCCACGGCCTGGAGGCGGTTGCACGCGGCCATCTGGGCGGCGGGGTCCTTGAGCGGCTTGGCGACGTGCGTTTCCTCGATGTGGACGAGGACCACCTTTCCGGCGAGCGGCTTGGCCGCCGCGCGGACCTTCTCGAGCGCGGGGTCGGTCGGCATGGGCGGCCGGCGCTGGAGGGCGGTGATCTTCTGCGACAGCGATTCGCCCAGCTTGGCCAGGGCGCTGGCCACGCCCTCCTTCGCGGTGGCCCGCGCGGAGATCGTGGTCTGCAAGGTGGTTTCCACCTCGACGACCTTCAGCACGACATAGACGTGCTCGCCGATCCGGCTGGCGCGTCCGACCGTGATGTACTGCGCGCTCAGGAACCGCCCGACCTCGACCGCCCGGTTCGTGTCCACCAGGCCCGTCAGCACCATCTTGTGCTCGTCGGCGACCTTCTTGATCTGGCTGCGGTCCACGATCTTGACCTTCGGCATCGCCGCCAGCAGCACGTTGATCTGGTCGGTCAGGGCCGAGCCTTCCACGTCCACGCCCTTCTGCACGCTCAGATCGAGCACGGCCACGCGGATTTCGCGGAGCTTTTCGGGGGCCTTCGGCTCGGCGTCGCCGGGCGCTTCCGCGCCCCCGGGCGCAGGCGGATCCGCGCTCGCCCATGGGGATGCACCGGCCAGGGCCAGCGCCGACAGGCCGATCATCCCGATCAAGACGGTTCTCTTTGCGTCGATTCGCCTCATGGTGGGTCTCCTTGCAGGGGCCTGGAGGCACCGAGGGCCACTCCCATGGCGGTCAGCGCCTGCATGACTTGAATGCGGGCGGCGGCGCCCGGGGGCAGTTGGTCGTCGGGCAGGCAGGTCACGCCGGCCTGCCGGCTTGCGCCCTTCCCGCGGTCGAACTTCAGCCATTCCCAGCGATCCAGCAGGGGGTCGTCGCCGAGGACGAGCAGCGGCCCGACGCCGCCCGGGCGCCGCGGAAGCGGACGGAGGGTCCCGAGCAGCCCTTCCGGGGCCGGCTCCCGGCCGCGAACGTCCAGGATCAACGGGGTCCCCAGCGGCGCCACGCCGGCACCGATCCCCCGCGGCGGACCCAGCCGCGCGTGCTTGTCCGCCGCCGCCAGCACCGGGCGGGGCTTCGGCACGACCGACCGGGCGGGCGGGTGCACGAGCAGGCGTGCGCCGACGCCCACCGCACGCAGCAGGGCGAGCAGCGTCTCGTCGGCCTCGGCCCGCCGCCCGAGCTGCTGGGGCCAGGGGACGTAACTGAGGACGATCTGCCGCCGGTCGCGCCGCGGATCGGTCAGCGATTCCACGAGCGGGGCCTGGTCGCCCCCGATCCACGTCCGGCGGTTGGCCAGGCCGCCCCACGCCGGGCGCCGCCGCAGGAACCTCAGCGGCGCCGGCCATCGGCGCGCCCCCAGCACCGACAGGCCTGGGGCCTGGATGTCCGACGGGCCGACCCGCACCGGACGCGGGCGGCGGAGGTCTTCGCCGTACCATCCCGCGTCCAGGACGAGGACGTCCGCGGCGTGTCGTCGGGCGAGGGCGAACAGCCGCGCCGGCCCCTTCCCGGCCGCCTGCCCGGCGAGCACGAGCACCCGCACGCCGGGGCTCGTCTCGTCATCCTTGTGCTTGTCGAGGTCTGCCGGGCGGTCGATTTGCTGAACGGGCAGCCCCGCCGCCCGGGCCCACTGGTCGAACCACTTGGGGACGCCGGCCGAAACCACGCGCACCTGCTTGTCCCAGTCCAGCTCTCGCTGCGGATAGGCCACGAGGTGTCCGATCCGGCGACTGGCATCCGAGGCGTCCACGATCGCGAAGGCGGTGGGCACCCGGACGGACGGCACCTTGATGAGGGCCACCGAGCCGCGAACGGTCGTGGCCGGTGTCCAGACGCGCCCGAAGGCGGCCAGCGTCGCCGACTTCGCCCGCCCGCCCGCCACGTCGGCGCTCGCCGCCTCGCCCGACCTGGCGAAGGTGACGGGCAGGTCCGACGCCGGCGCCTTCGGATGGGGCGGCTGGTCGGCGGGGCAGGCCGCTGCGACCGTCAGCACGGCCGCCAGGATGCAGCCTCGGGCGCTCACCGGTCCCCTCCCGCCGTGAGGAACCACGCGCTGGCACCCACGTTGACCGTCCTGCCGCCGACCACGAGCTGTCCGAGCGGGGTTCGTTTGAGCTTGGCGACGCATCGCCCGGCAAGGGCGGCCTCGACGCTGCCCCGCCCGCCCGCGCGCGCCACCTTCAGGGCGTACCGCAGCTCGATCCCGCCAAGGCGGGGCGTCGGCGCCAGCGACAGCCGGACGACACCCATTTCGCCGCACGCCCCCGGGAGCTCCACGGTGGTGGTGCGTCCGGCCCGGCAGACGACGACGTAGTCTGCGGCTCTTGAGGGGTCGGTTCCCTCCGGCAGGAGACTCAGCTTGACCGCCACCGGCTCTCCCAGAATCTGGTCCCCGCCCGTGCTGGCCAGCCGGACACCCGCGTCGGCGTCGGCGAACCAAAGCAGCGGCCCGGCAACCGACTCGTGCAGGCGG
>CAZNSB010000292.1:0-6895 GCA_964575155.1 uncultured Planctomycetaceae bacterium
AGGTACAACACTCTCACGGTGGTTTCTCCCAATACGAGTCGGGGGGCAATTGTACCGAGTGGCGCCCCCTCTGCAAGCGCGCGCCGGTGCCGCTTGTGGGGTCGTAATCCAAGCCCCCGCTCCCGCGGGGGGCTACTGTCTTTCCACGCGGGAAGTCCCGACGTCGTCCGGTGCCCTGCCCTGACAGATGCGCAGTGCGCGCCCCACTCTCGATGACTGGCTGGACAGTAGCCCCCCGCGGAAGCGGGGGGTCCTCGCCGCTGGTCAGGCCAGCTTCGGCGCGTTCTCCCAGAGGAGCTTGACCTCGGCGGCGTGGCAGGCGAGAGGCTCGCCGACGATCCAGTCGTGGGTGGGAAGGGCCAGCTTGGAATGGACGCGGCACTCGATGTTGACGGGGCACTCGGCGATCAGCGGGGCCTTGACCTTGGCGGCCGGGGCGGCGGTGAGCCCGGACAGGGCGAACTTGTCGGCGTCGGGGTCTTTCGTCAGCGAGACGGTGCCGCAGACGTCCCAGGCCTTGGCGAGCCCGGCGTGGGGGATGTTGATGACGAACTCGCCGGTCTGCTCGATGCAGGTGGTGGTGTAGCGTTTCCAGAAGTACGTCCCGGCCGGGCGGCGGGCGCACATGGCGATGCCGAACAGGCGCGGGGCCCCGTTGACCAGGGCCCACGCCCCGACGGTGCAGATGTCGGCCTTGCCGGCGGCGTCCACGGCCGAGACGAGAACGACCGAGCCGGGGTAGAACGCCGTGAAGCCTTCGTCGCCTGGAAAAGAGACCCGCTTTTCCATTCTCCTGGTCCTTTCGATCTCGAAAGATGCGCGCCCCCGGCGTTCACGGGTAGGCTTTGAACAGCTTCGCCCCCGCATAGTACTTCTGGAGGATCTCCTGGACCGTGCAGCCGCGCTGGGCCATCCCCTGGGCGCCCCATTGGCACATGCCCACCCCGTGCCCGAACCCGCGCCCCGGGCCGAAGACCACGAATTCGCCGGCGTTGCGGATGGGGCAGTTCATGCTGTAGAGGCCCTTGGCCTGCCCGCTGCGGAGCAGGGCCAGGCGCACGTCGTTGGCCCGGACCCTGACCTTCCGCCCCCGCCGAGAGACCACGTTGACCCACACCGGCCGGCCGTGCATCTCCGACGCAACCTCGATGCCCTTCACCCCGCCCAGGGCGGCGACGGCGGGAAAGCTCCGCGCCAGGGCGCGGCGAATGGCGTCCTTGGAGATGCGGACGGCCGGCCAGCGATACCGCGTGCTGGCGGCGCAGTCGCGGCAGATTTGCCCGCCGACCAGCGGGCCTTCCTTCAGGCACTTGCCGCGGAGGACGCAGGCGTTGTTGGTGATCCCGCCGCAGCAGGAGGAGTAGTAGGCCCGGAAGATCCGCTCTCGGCCTTCGGGCCCGGTGGCGAGGACGATGCCCTCGGTGGTTCGGACGGCCTGTCGGGAGATGGGCGTTTCCGCCGAGGACCCGCCGTACACCTGCGAGGACTGGTCGTCGCGGAGGTCGTAGAGGTTTTTGGCGCCGAAGGTGGCCCGCTCGTAGAGGGCGTAGGTCCTGGCGGCGATGGCCTGGGCCTGGTAGGCGCGCAGGTGCCAGTGGGGGAACAGCTCCTTCCCCAGCACGCCGGTCAGATAGGCCTCCACGTCGAGGTGGTTGACGGCCAGGAGGCCGCCGGCCCCGTCGGGATGAAAGACCATCCTCCCGCGGTATCCGGCCGTGCCGATGCGGATCAGGGACCGCCCCGTCGGCTGGATGTCCAGCGTGCCCGCGCGATGGACACTGGCGCCGAGATGCCAGTTGCCGCCCTTCCGGGTCAGGGTTGTCTGCGGCAGCGGGCCCGGAGAATCGGCCAGGACGGCGTCGTCGGCAAGCACGCGGTGGCCCCCGGTGACGGCCAGGGGCAGGCTCCGCCCCGACGCCACCAGCACGCGGATGTCAGGGAGCCCCTCCAGCCTGGCCAGGGGCTCTGCGACCGGCCCGGCCGGGCGGGGGCACCCGGAGACCATCAGCAGGGCGACCGGCAGGACACCCGCCGGCAGGGCCGCCAGCGGGATCAGTTGCATCAGTCGTTCCGATATGATCCTCGCGACCCGCCGGCGGCGGGCCCGGCCCGGCCCGGGGGGCGGGGCGGCAAGCGGCGTCGCCGGGCCCCGGTCGATCATGGCGCCTCCCGCAGGTGGAACCCGTACTCGGCCAGACGCTGTTGAATCTCATTCAGCGAGGTCTGGCCGAAATTGCGGCAGGCGAGGAGCTCGGCCTCGGTCTTGCTGACCAGCTCGCCGAGCGTCTTGACGTTCAGCGACTCCAGCGCCCGCCGGGCGCGGACGGAGAACTCGATCTGGGAGATGGGGGTGGCCAATACGCCTTCGTTGCCGACGGTGGCGCGGGGTGGCTCGGGTGCGGTCGCCTCGGCGCCGGTGTCCTCCCGGAACTGGCCGAGGCGCAAGCCCTTCGACGCCAGCATGTGCTTGATCTCGCTCAGGGAGGTCTCGCCGAAGTTCTTGTAGCTGAGCAGCTCGGGCTCGGTGACGTGCAGGAGGTCGCCCAGCGTGCGGATGTTCATCTTCTTCAGGCAGTTCCGGGCCCGGACGGACAGCTCAAAGTCGGTCACCGGGATGTTTAGCAGGTCGTTCCGCCGGGCCAGACGCTTCGCCTCGTCCTCGTCGAAGAACATCGTCCTGGACGAGACCACGTCCTTGAGGAAGAGGCGGGCGCGGATGTGCCCGGGGTGGGCCGACAGGATCCTCCGGAGGGCGCGTTCGGCGTCGTCGTACATGCCGGCGTCCTCGTACAGGACGGCCAGGTTGAGCAGGGCGTTGCCGTAGATGGGCCGGGGCTCCGGGCCTCCGGCCTCTTCGCCGGCCTCGGTGCGGGCGATGCACTCGCGGTACAGCTCGATGGCCGCTTCCTCGTCGCCGTGGAGGTCGTAGTAATACGCCAGCCGGAACGTCCCCCCGGGATGCGCCGGGCTCAGGCGGCGGGCGGCTTCGTAGGATTCCACGGCGGCGTCGTAGTCGCCTCGCAGCTCGGCGATCATGCCCGCCATGTAGTGCCAGTCGGGGTCGTCCTGGCTGGACTTGGCGAATCGGTCGATGGTCCTGGCGGCGGCTTCGAGGTCGCCGGCGAGGCACTGGATCTCGGCCTTTTCCAGGGTGACCCGGCGCGGCTCCAGTCCCCGGTCCTCTGCGTATTCCAGGTTTTCCAGCGCCCTGTCCCACTGGCGAAGGCCCTTGTGGCAGAGCGCCTGGTAGAACCGCCTCTCCTTGTTGTCCGTGCCCCTCCCCAGCAGCTCCAGGGCCTCGGAGAACTGGCAGAGCAGGTATCGGGCGATGCCCAGCTTGACGGCGGCGGTGCCGGCAGGCTCGGGCTCGGCGGCGGTCAGCTTTTCCACCTGATGGCGGAACTTCTGCGCCGGCTGCTTCATCCGGAAAAACAGCCGCGTGAGCTGCCGGCAGTCCTCCTCCGTCCACGAGTCCTTGGCCATGACTTCGTCCAGCTCGGTGGCGACGTCCATCGTTGCTCTCCTGTCGGATCGTTTCGGGGCACCCGCGCCGGCCGTTTGCCCCTTTGACTCAGAAATGGTATTATGCGCGCACCCGGGCCGATTTCAAGTGCCGCCTCGTGCCTTGGCAGGGCGGAGAGGAAGCCGGCGTGACGCACATAATCATCAACCCCAGCAGCGGCAGCGGGCTGAAGCGCAGCGCACTGGCCGAGCTCCGCGCCGCCCTGCGCGCCCAGGGCAGGACGGTGGCGGAGTTCCGGACCGGCGCCCCCGGCGACGCCGCCGGGTATGCCCAGGCGATCCGCGAGCAGGCGGACCTGGTCATCGCCTGGGGAGGCGACGGCACGGTGCGGGAGATCGCCTCGGCGCTGGTCGGCTCGGAGGTGCCCATCCTGGCCTGCCCGGTGGGCACCGAGAACCTGCTGGCCAAGGAGCTGCGGGTCCCCTCCCATCCGGCGCGGATGGCGCTGGTCGCCGCCGCCGGCAGGACCGCCGAATTCGACCTGGGCATCGTCAATGACCACACGTTCCTCATGATCATGGGCGTGGGTTTCGACGGCGAGGTGGTCCGCCGACTGGCCACCGTCCGAAGAGGCCACATCACCCACCTGAGCTACTTCTGGCCGATCTGGCGGACCTTCTGGGAACACGACTTTCCGAGGATTCGCGTCGTCGCCGACGGCGAGGAGGTCTTCGACGATTACGGGCTGGCCTTCGTCGGCAACATCTCCCGCTACGCCGTCGGCCTGCGCATCTGCCGAGACGCCGAGTACGATGACGGGCTGCTCGACCTGGTCGTCTTCAGTTGCCAGAAGCAGACCGCCCTGGTCCTGCACGCCGCCTGGACGCTGCTGCGGCGGCATCCGCTGAAGGGCAACGTCATCTACCGCCGCTTCCGCCAGGCACGCATCGAGGCCGAGCCCTCCGTCCCCAGCCAGGTCGACGGGGACCTCGGCCCGGACACGCCGCTGGAGATCGCCCTGCATCCCGGGAAGCTGCGGCTGCTGGTGCCCCCGCCGCGGGCCTCTTACGGCCTGTGGCCGTGGCGAGGAGAGATCCCCGTATGACCGACGCGCCCACCTGCCGCATCGACTCCGTGTGCTTTGGCGCCGGAAAGCTGGCCCTGATCGCCGGGCCCTGCCTCGCCGAGAGCAGGGACCTGTGCCTGACCGTGGCCGAACACGTCAAAGCGCTCTGCGAGGCACTCGGCGTCGGGTACGTGTTCAAGGCCAGCTACGACAAGGCCAACCGGACGTCGCTGGGCGCGGCCCGCGGGCCGGGGCTGGAGCAGGGGCTTCAGTGGCTTGCGAGCGTGCGCGAGCAGGTGGGCGTGCCTGTCCTCTCGGACGTGCATGACGCCGCCCAGGCGAAGCGGGCGGGCGAGGTCCTGGATTGCCTCCAGATTCCCGCCTTCCTCTGCCGCCAGACCGATCTGCTCACCGCGGCCGGGGGCACCGGCAAGGCCGTCAATATCAAGAAGGGGCAGTTCGTCGCTCCCGGAAAGATGCGTTTCGCGGCCGAGAAGGTCCGCTCCACCGGCAACCGGAACGTGCTGCTGACGGAGCGTGGCACCAGCTTCGGGTACGACCTGCTGGTCAACGACTTCCGGGCGGTTCCCATCATGCGGGCCTTCGCCCCGGTGGTCTTCGACGCGACGCACTCGGTGCAGCAGCCCGGCCGAGGGGCCGTCACCGGCGGGCAGCGCCGGTTTGTGCCCGTCCTGGCCAAGGCCGCCCTCGCCGCCGGGGCCGACGGGCTCTTCATCGAGACCCACCCGGCTCCCGAGCGCGCCGCCTCGGACGCCGGGAGCCAGTGGCCATTGGCGGAGGTGGCGCCGCTTATCGAGAGCTGCCTGGAAATCTTCAGCGCCGCCCGCGAAAACCGGTCGAACACCGCCCCGGGACGCCCGGAATGACCCCGTGTCCCGCCGGGTTTCGGCAAGGGCGCCCGCGCACTGGGGCACGGGACGCCGCTTGAGGCCCGGAATGGAGGGCGGCGCCTGGCCACGGCGCCGGCCGGCGAGGGACTCATCCGCGCTGAAAGGGACTCGTCATGAAGGCTGAGAGCAAAATCATCTTGATCTCGGTCCTTGCCGCACTCTGCGTCGCCCTGGTCGACGTGGCCTTGCATGCCCTGGTGTTCCTCAAGGGGACCTTCCTGGACCGGATGATCTTCAAGGCGACCGGGCGCGAACTCTATCACAGGGCTTTCATCCTGGTGACCTTCGTGGGTGCGGGCGTGCTTGTCTCCAGATACGTCGGCCGGCGGAAGCGTGCCGAGCGGGCGCTGGAGGCATCCGAGCAGGAGAAGGCGGCGATCCTCAACAGCCTCACCGAGCTCGTGGTCTACCATGACGCCGGAATGCGGATCCGTTGGGCCAACCAGGCCGCAGCCGATTCGGTCGGGTTGCGTCTGTCCGAGCTGGCGGGGCGCTCCTGCTGGGAGCTGTGGCATGCGAGAAATGCCCCCTGCCCGGGCTGCCCCGTCGAGAAGGCGATCCAGACCGGACAGCCGCAGGACGCTTCGATCAACACGCCGGACGGGCGGCAGTGGCTGGTGCGAGGGTATCCTCTCCGGGACGCCCGGGGGGAGATACAGGGGGCCGTCGAAGTCGCCCAGGACGTCACCGAGCGGCAGCAGCGCGAGGAGTCGCTCCGCCAAAGCGAACAGAACTTCCAGACCTTGGCCGAGAACGCCATGGACGGCATCTTCGTTGTTTCCAACGAGGGCAAGGCCCTGTACGTCAATCGGCAGGGGGCTGAGATGTTCGGGTACGCCCTCTCGGAGATGGAGAACAGGGGCGTCTTCGAGCTGGTGCACCCCGACGATCGTCAGAGGGTGGTGGACATATTCCGCAGCCGGATGGCTGGAGAGCCGGCGCCGGGACGCTACGAGATTCTCGGCCTTCGGAAAGACGGAACGACGTTTTCTCTGGAGATTTCGGCCGCAGCGACGACGTGGCGGGGTCGGCCCGCCGACGTGGCCGTGGCGCGCGACGTCACCGAGCGCATCCGGACCCGGGAGGCGCTGCGGGAAGAACGGGACTTTGCCAACGGGCTGGTCGATACCGCCCAGGTCATCGTGCTGGTCCTCGATGCGGACGGGCGCATCGTGCGGTTCAACAAGTTCGCCGAGGAGCTGACCGGATACACCCAGGAGGAGGCTCTCGGCCGGGACTGGTTCACCACGTTCCTGCCGGGCAGGGACCACTCCTCGGTCCGGGGCATTTTCCGGCGGATCCTGGCCGGGCGGACGGAGCGAGGCCATGAGAATCCCGTTGTGGCGAAGGACGGCCGGGAGATCCTCATCCGCTGGTACAACTCGCTGCTGCGCGATGCCGACGGCAACCCGGTCGGCGTTCTGGCCCTCGGGCACGACCTCACCGCGATCAGGC
>CAZNSB010000293.1:0-6895 GCA_964575155.1 uncultured Planctomycetaceae bacterium
AGGTGTGGATGCGCCGGCCCTGGAAGTTCTCTTCGGCCCGCCCGGACGCCCCCAGCACGTTCAGCTCGGAGAACCAGACGCTGGTGAGGTCGGCCCCGCGTCCGTGCCCGGTGCTCACCAGCACCGTCTGCCCGCCGGAGCGGGTGAACTTGAGGGACTCCTCGATGGTGTCCGTCCGGCCGACGCACTCGAAGACGGCGTCGTACCCCCCGGAGAGCATGCAGTTGCCGAACCGCGCCCGGGTGACGCGCCCCCCGGTGCGTTCGGCGATCCTGTCGAAGCACCCGCGCCGCCTGCGGGGCAGGTACAGCACCTCGTCGGCGCCGAGGGCTTCGGCCAGCCGGCCCTGGTGGGCGTGCCGGGCGACGATGTCCACGTTCCCGCCCCACTGGGTCGCCCGCAGCGCCCAGACCACGCCCAGCCCCAGCGTCCCCGCCCCGTAGACGAGCACGCTCTCGGCCCCGGACAGGTCGGCGCGGAGGACGGCGTGCAGGCTGCACGCCAGCGGGTCGGTCAGCAGCAGTTGCGCGTCGCTCAGCGCCGCCGCCGGCTCGATCAACTGCGAGACGTGGGCGACGAAGGACTCGCCCCACGCCCCCCCCAGCGGGCCGCAGTAGCCCAGGCACGACCCCGGCGGCAGCGGGTATCGACCCGGCCCGTCGCCGGCAAAGTGCTCGCACGCACCGAAGTGGCCCTTTTGGCAGGACGCACACGGCGGGTCGATGCCGCGGACGCGGCAGCCCAGCCCCGGGTCGACCGTGACGCGCTTCCCCACCCACGCCGGGTCCACCGCCGCGCCCGCCTCGGCCACCACCGCCACGTTCTCGTGACCCAGCACCGAAGGCAGCGTCGAGAAGGACTGGAGGAAGGAGTCGGGCGGCTGCCGCTGCGCGAGGATGGCCAGGTCCGACCCGCAGATGCCCCCCAGCAGCGTCCGGCAGCGGACCCATTCGTCTCCCGGCAGCGGCGGCGGGTCGATCTCCCGAAGCCGCAGACCGTTGATCCGGGTCGTCAGGCACCCGCCCCAGAAATGCCGCAGCCACTTGCAGGTGACCCATCCGACGGGGTTCACGCCGTAGACAAGGGCCTTCATGCAGAACACTAATACCCGCCCCGCCCGCGGACGAGAAGATGATTTTGCGGTGCCCTGCCGATACGAGTTAGGATATCGACGCCAACGACAGGAGAGACAACCGATGAGGCATATCGACGGCAGACGCGTCCGTTCCCTCCGGCCGGCGGTCGCCGAGTGCGTGGCCGGGCTGTTGGTCCTTGCCGGCTGCCGGGCGCCGGCGGTGCGGTTTCCCCCCGACCCGCTGGCTGTCACCGGCACCCGCGCCGACTACGACACCGACGGCGACGGGAAGGCCGATTTCTTCCTGCTGGCGAACGCCGCCGCACGGTTCGACCGCATCGCCTACGACCGCAGCGGCGACGGAAAGCCCGACCACGTCGTCCACCTCGACCCGCTCCACCCCGCCCTCTGCCGGCACCTGGTCATCGTCCTCGACGGAATCCCCTTCGACGTCCTCAAGGAGTTCTACGAGTCCGGACACCTTCGAGTGTTCCACCCGCCGGCCCAACTGGTCCCGCCGTACCCGGTCATGACCGACCTGGCCCTGGCGGACTGTTTCGGATACATCCCCGCCGAGGGCATCGAGGCCAAGTATTACCATTGGCGAAAGCGCTCCGTCGTCGGCGGGACCGGCGACTACCTCGCCGGAAAGAACGAGCCGTTCACCAGGATCATCGACTACCGAACCAGCCCGCTCAACGACGCCTTCGTGTACCTCTACCCCCGGGCCATTTTCGACAAGGAGCTCAACGACGTCCTGCGGCTGTGGCGGCGGCGCAAGCACATGGAGCTGGTGGCGTACCTGGTTTCCTCGGCCGGGCTGGGCTCGCGGAAAGGCCGACCCGGCCAGCTCTACGCCCTCCAGCGCTGCGAGCAGCTCATCCACCAGGTGCTCTTCGAGAGCAACGGGCTGGCGAAGGTGACCCTCTTCGCCGATCACGGCCAGACCAACGTCCCCTGCAAGCTCGTCAACCTCCGCAAGCACCTGAAGGACAAGGGCTGGCGGATGACCAAGAAGCTCCGCGGCGAGACCGACGCCGTGCTGATCCGGTTCGGGCTGGTCACCTACGCCGCCTTCAACACACGACGCCCGGAGGCCCTGGCGACCGACCTGCTCGCCCACGAGGCCGTCGAACTCGCCAGCTACGCCGCCGGCGACGCCGTCGTCGTCCGAACCCGCGACGCCGCCGCCAGGATCCGCTCCGCCGACGGGAAGACGTTCCATTACGAACGCCTCAAGGCCGACCCGCTGAAACTGGGCGAGCTGGTCGCCGACCAAGCCGATGGCCGGGGGCTGCTGAAGGCCACGGTGGCTGCGCGGCATGCGTATCCGGACGCGCTGTACCGGCTGTGGCGGGCGCACTTCGGGTTGGTGGAGCATCCCCCCGACGTCCTCGTCAGCCTGCACGACCGCTTTTGCAGCGGGTCGGGCGGGTTCGCCGGGAGCGTGAAGATGGCCAGCACCCACGGCGGGCTGAACCGCGCCAACTCGGTGACCTTTTTCATGAGCACCGCCGGCGCCGTCGCCGGCCCCCTCCGCAGCGAGGACGTGCCGCGGGTGATCCGGAAGATTTTCGGCCGGCGATTCCCCTACGGGCGGTAGCGGGCGCCAGGTGCCACGGCTGCGTCGTCCGCAGCCTCACGCGCCGTAGGCCGCTACCGGGGGAAGCCGCGTTCTTCGTGTTCCCTCTGGATGATGATCTTCGGCTTCACCAGCATCAGGCGGTCCTTCCCCGCCGCCGGCGCGCTAATTTTCGGCGGCGGGGCCGGTTTCTTGGCGGGGGGGACGGGCTTTCGTGGCGGCGGGGCGCCCTCGGCCGATCGGACGTGACCGACGTGGATCTTCAGCTCCGGGCCGGGGTCGATCTTGAAGCCGACGTACTCGGCGGCGAGCTTCCCGCCGATCTTGGTCCCGGTCCGCAGGGTGACGGTGACCTGCCCGAGCGAATCCTCGCTGAACTCGGCGTGGGCGATGTCGCCGGGGGCGACCTTGACGTCGCCGAACTTGCTTCGCACGGTCCACGCGGCGTCGGCGAAGTTCCCGTAGAGCACGTCGGCGTTGCGGCAGGTCAGGGCGGCGAGGTGGTCGTGCCCGGCCGGGCGGGCCGAAAGGATCAGCCGCTTCACTCGCTGCCGCGAAAGCTCCACCGCCGGTGTGAGCTTGAGCTTCAGCGAGATCTGCTCCTCGGCCAGCAGCCCGGCCAGGACGGAGCGGTTGCGGAAGATCGCCCGGTGCAGCCCGCCGGCGGGGGTGTCCATCTCGATCGCCCGGAGGTGCTCGCCGGTGAGTTGAATCCTCCCGTGGGGGGTGAGGAACGCAAATCGCCTCCCGGCGTGCTCGAACCCCAGCCGGGGGCCCGAGCGAAGCTCCACCATGGCCCGGGCGGGGGTGATCTCCTCGGGCTTGTCGGGACAGATGCGGTAGGCGGCCTGGACGATGCTGCTGGCGGGGACCTCCAGTGGGCTGCCCCCCGCCAGGGTGACCTTCACCGGGCCGCTCGTCAGCCTCCCCGCCACCACCTGCCCGTCGGCCAGGATGATGAAGGTCTGCTGCCCGGCGCCGGGCAGGGCCGCCAGGGCGATGACCCTCCGGGCGGGGAACTTCATCTCGCCGAACTCGGTGGCCAGGGCGTAGTCGGGGTTGGTCAGGGTCCCGCGGATCTCGTCGCCGGTGCGGAGGACGACCAGGTCGGCCTCCTCGGTGCGGATGACCTCGACGGCGCCCACCTGGAGGCCCTGGGAGCCCATGTTCAGGAGGATCTTCCGGAGGGGGCGCGGCACCCGCTTGAGCTCGGCGGAGTGCTTGAACTCCTTGAGGAACTTGACGGCGGCGTCGTAGGGCCTGCGCTGGGCCTCGAAGAGGCACAGGGCGACGGCCTTCCTGGCCGGGACGGTCAGCCTGGCGTGGTAGTACAGGTTGTCGCTGCCGCTGCTGTACTGGAAGCGCGGCATGAACTTGGCGCCCTTGGAGGCGAACACGTGGACGGTCGCCGGGCGGGAGGAGCTGGGGCTGGCGCCGGCCGTCACCGCCCCCCAGTCCCCCTTGGCCAGGTGGGCCTTCCCGCTGGAGGTGTGGACGCGCTGGGTGCCCTCGCCCATGTTGGAGTAGTAGCGGACGGTGACGTTGACGGGGCTGGTGGTGGGGTTCTCGAAGAGGTCGATCCAGCGGCAGTAGCCGCCCTTGACGTTGACGAAGATGCGGCGGGAGATGGCCAGTCCGGCGTGCCGCCAGGGGCCGATCTCCACCTCCAGCCGCTGCTTGCTCAGCCGGCCGGCGGAGAAGCTGGGGAAGGTCGCCCCCTGGACCTGGAGCTGGAGCCCCCCGTCGTAGGCGTCGTTGGTGCCGTCGGAGATGGTCCCGTTGCTGGAGACGTCCCAGCGATAGCCCATGGCGTCCTGGGTGGTCCACATGAAGGACGTCGGGCGGTGGGCCTTGATGTGGATGCCCTCGTCGGCGCCGGCGGCGGCGGCGAGGAGGAGGACGGCGACCGGCAAAGCGGACCCAAGCGGGCGTCTCATGTCCTGGCCTTTTCCAAGAGGGGCGGGATCGGACCGGCTACCTCGGCCCCCCCCAGCCCACGAGGACCTGCTGCTCGAACTGTGCAAAGGGGGCCCCGGCCGGCAGGGCGCCGCGGCTTTGGCTGTCGGCCCCCAGCCGCTCCAGGATCACGCGGACCCGCTGGCGGACCTCCGGGTCGGTGTCCTTGAGGTGCTTCTTCAGCAGCGGGACGATGAACCTGCCCATGCGGATGAGGGCCTCCTGGGCCTCCTCGCGGTCCTTGTAGCTGCTGGCGGAGAGCCTGGCCAGGTGCCTCCGCACCTCCTTGACGACGTCTTCGGGGGGCAGGGGCTCGGGGCACAGCAGCTCGGTGACCTGCCCGACGTGGAGCTTGACCACGGGCCCGGGCTGGATGGCGAATCGCAGGCTCTCGGTCCGCAGGCGCCCGCGGAGGGTGGTCTTGCCGTCCCAGAGGGTGATGGCGACCCGCCCGGGGTCGAAGCGGTCGAAGGCCATGCTGAGGACGTTTTCCGGGCGGACCTGCACGTTGCCGAAGTCGGTCGCCAGGACGTACGACTCGTCCACCAGCTTCCCGAGCAGCTCGTCCTCGTTGCTGAGCTGGACGCGGGTGAGGGCGGGATGCTCGGCCCTCTCGGCGGCGAATCGCAGGGCCAGCACCATTTCGCGGGGGATCTCCAGCCGGGTCCCCAGCTTGATGGGCAGGGCGATCTTCTCCGGCGCCAGCATCCCCCCCAGCGTCGAGCCGTTCAGGAACAACGCCCGGTGCACCCCGTGGGCCTCGTGGTCCAGCCGGACCTCCACCAGGTCCTTCCCGCGCAGCGGGACCTCCCCGTGGCGGGTCTGGAGTACGCAGCGGAGCGCGGCGGCGTCGAACGCCAGCCGGTCCCCGTTCCGCAGCAGCAGCAGCGGGTCGGTGAAGGGGGACTCCTCCGGCTTGGGCTTGGTGATCCGGTAGGCGCACTGCTTGATGCGGGCGTAGGGGATCTTCAGCTCGCCGCCGGTGGGCAGCAGCAGTTGCAGCGTCCCTTCGCCCAGCGTGCCGGTGATGACCTGTCCGTTGACGAGAACGGCCCGGACGAGCCCTTCGCCGCCGGCGACGCTGACGAAGCCGAGGACCTGCCCGGCGGGGAGCTTCAGCTCCCCGTGCAGGCTCTTCAGGGCGAACTCGCTGTTGGTGATGCGTCCCTGGATCGAGTCGCCGTTTCCCAGCAGCACGGTGTCGGCGGCGCCGCTGCGCTCCAGGTCGATCTGCTCCAGCGCGCCGCCGCTGCGGAAGTTGACGATGAGCTTCCGCACCGCCCCGGGCACGTCCCGGAGCAGGCGGGAGGCGCGGAATCTCTTCATCCGTTCCCGGAGCGTGCCCGCGTCGGGGCCCTGGCTCTGGAAGTAGCACAGCACGGCGGTGCCGTTGGCGGGCATGGTGACCTGGTAGTTGACGTAGATGCTGTTGCCGCTGGTCCGGACGGTGGGGCGGAGTTTGCTCCTCGGCCCGCAGACGACGTGGAGCAGGCTTGGCCGGCTGGCGCCCTGCGAGGTGACGAACGCCCAGTCCTTCTCGCCGAAGCCTGCCTGCCCGGAGGAGGTGATCACCTGCGAGACGCTGGAGTTGAGGCAGGAGTAGATGCGGACCGACAGGGTCTGCGGCGTCGGCGAGGGGTTGACGAAGATGTCGAGCCAGCGGGCCACCGGGTGGTCGGTGTAGACCTTGCACCGCCGGTACACCTGGACGTTGCCGCGCTGCCAGGGCCCGATCTCGATCTCGTCGCCGGCGGCGTTGCCCCAGCCCCGCCCGCTCGAGTGGACGTTGGAGCCCTGGACCTGGCAGTACACCCCGCCGCTGTAGACGTGGTTGGTGCCGTGACCGACGTTCAGGTTGTTCTGGATGTCCCACTGGTTGCCTGCCGAGTCCCGCAGGTGGGTGGTGAAGCTCACCTGGCGGGCGCGGGGGATGTGCAGGCCGGTTTGGGCCGCCGGCGGGGCCGCCGACACCCGCCCGGCGGCGCCCCAGCCGGCGGCCGACAGCAGCACCACCAGCCCGCACAGACTCGTCGATGCTGATCTGCTTGAGGGGCTTGTGTTTCTCATGCCTTCCGCCGCGGCCCCGCCCGGAGCCGCACCGACGCCCATTCTAGCACCTTTCTATAAGACGCGCAAGCGGCGAATTTTGTTCCATCTTTTTCGCCCCCGCCGCCGGAAAGGACTTCCCGCCCGCCCGCCCGCCCGCCGGGGGCCGGCCCGTACGTCCCTCTGAAAGCGAATAATTTGTCTTGACAGACCCGGGCCGGTAGGCTATAAGTTCG
>CAZNSB010000294.1:0-6880 GCA_964575155.1 uncultured Planctomycetaceae bacterium
CCTCGAACATGGACGACCCAGGATAGCGACTTTTCGAGGCGGAGGAAAGGCACAACCCGGCCGGAGGCGCACAGGCACGGCAAGTCCCCCCCGCGCCCCATAGACGACGCAACGACAGCCCCGGCGGCTCCGATTGCCGGCCGCTGCAAGCCTGGCGCCACTGGCGTTTACCGGTCGCCGGGACGGCGACCGGAAAAGGCGGCCGTTCCGGCCGCCGCTAAACTGAGGGGGCGGGCAACGGCGTCAGGAAAGGCCACGGCTGCGGCGGGAGCCCCGATGCCGAGGATTCGCCTCGATGTACTCCGCCGCCGCGCAGAGGGCATCCTCGTCATGGATGAAGACCTTCCAACACCCGCGCGCCCACGGCGTCTTCTTCAGACCCAAGGCACGCGTGCCTGCCCCCTTGAACTGGTTAACCAGGTACTCGATTCGATGTCCGGACTTCGCCACGAGCAGGTGCACGTGGTCGTTCATGACGGCGCACGCCCGAGCGGCAAGATCCAGCCGCCCGACCACCTCGCCAAAGGCTTCCGCGACGACCGGTCGGGTTCGGTCGTCGATGAAAAATGGCCGCCGCGCCAGGCGGGGCGCCGCCGCCGTCCAGAATCGCCGCAACGAGCGGCCGTCCGGCTGCGGGTCCTGCCGGCCATACTTGATGTCGCCGAGCGCCTTGAGCTCCTGGTTGTATATCTCCTTCGAGAACGACCCCCTGGGATCGTTCGGAACCCACGTGCCGTAGGTGGTCCAGACGGCGTGGTAGGCGATGATCATGGCGAAACCCCTTTCCCTGATCTTCCGAACCGGCGTTCGCTCTGTCCGTTTAGCGGCGGCCGGAACGGCCGCCATCGGGTCGCCGTGGCGGCGACCGGTAAACCACACGGGCGGGCGCTGGCTAGAGGTACTTCTCCACCAGCACGCCCAGCTTTTCCTTCGCGGCGGGGGGGATCAGCTCCTTGTTCGACCAGATGGCCAGCTCGAGGGCGGAATGGGCGGGGGAGGGCAGGTCGGCGATCTCGCCGAAGCGGGCGACGGCCGTCTTGATCAGCTCGACGGCGCTGTTCGTCGCCTCGGTCAGGTTGTCCGTGATCTCCCTGAGCAGCTCCTGCCTGCTGAGGTCGGCGGGGGCGGGCCTCCAGCAGTCGTAGTCGGTGGACAGGGCGACGAGGGCATAGGCGATCTCGGCCTCGCGGGCGAGCTTGGCCTCGGGCATGCAGGTCATGCCGATCATGTCGGCGCCCCAGGCGCGGTGCATTTCGCTCTCGGAGCGGGTGGAGAAGGCCGGGCCCTCCATGCAGACGTAGGTGCCGCCGTCGTGGACGGTGGTCCCGGCGGCGTCGGCGCAGTTCAGCAGGTGCTGCCGGAGGACGGGGCAGAAGGGCGTGGCGAACTCCACGTGGGCGGCAAAGAACTCATCGAAGAAGGTGGGCACGCGGCGGAAGGTCTTGTCGATGACCTGGTCCGGGACGACCAGGTCCCTGGGCTTGATGTGCTCCCTGAGCGAACCGACCGCGCCGGAGGCGATCACGTGCGTGCAGCCGACGGCCTTCAGTGCGTAGATGTTGGCGCGGTAGTTGACCACGGAGGGGTGGATCAGGTGTCCGGGCCCGTGGCGGTTGAGCACGGCCATCGGCGTTCCCTCCCACTCCATCTCGACGAGGGTGTTCGAGGGCCTCCCGAAGGGCGTGGGGACGTTGGCGGGCCTGCCCTTGATGCGTGCGCCGAGGGCGTCGCCCAGCCCGGTGCCGCCGATGATGCCGACCTTCACGTTCGTCATGGTCCGATCTCCTTACCCGGGGCTCGCCCGGGAGGGGATGGTACCGGCAAGCCCCGGCCGGGGCAACCGGACCCCGGGATTGCGGATTGTCGATTTCGGATTTCGGATTGAGGGCGCACGGCCGGGAACGGCCAGGCCGGGGGCCCCGGCTGCGATCCGCAATGGGTTCATCGCCCTTCGGGGTTGTGGATTTCGCGGAGCGTCTTGTCCACGTCGCGGAAGGGCGTGCTTCGCGTCTTGGGGTTGTTCAGCGTTCCGGTGACGCGGACGGTGGACAGCCCGATGGTGAGCCCCTCGAGGAACTCGCTGAGGGCGGCGAGTCGGGGCAGCTTCCGCGGGGGCCCGGTCAGGAAGGTCAGCTTGAGCCGCTCGGTCTTCATGTCCATGGTGCCGGCGCCCAGCATGGACAGGGCGGGCCCGCCGAGGTGGATCTCGCGGAAGACGAGCGTCCTGCCGCGGAGGTAGTAGTCCACGTCGGCGCTGTCAAAGGCCGATTCGCCGGGGAGTGTCAGGAAGACCACGTGGAGGAACCCCAGCAGGACGGGCAGCCGGTACAGTTTCGCCTTGGTGATGTGGAGCTCGCCGGAGGCCCGGCGGGAAGCATCGTCGCCGGGGACGGCGGTCATCTGGAGCTTCCCGGTGAGCAGCCCGGCGACGTCGTAGCCCCGCCTGGCGTCCTTTCGCCCGGCGTCGAGGAACTGCTTGAGGGAGATGTTCTCGACGGACAGGCTGAGGACGTACCGGCGGGGCTCGACGAGGCGGACCTTTGCAAAGCCGGCGACGAGCCCGCCGAAGGTCTGCCCGGTCAGGTCGCTGATGTCCAGCGTGGGGCTCCGGGCGTCCTTGTGCACCGCGGCGGTGATCTTCCCCAGCCGGCGCGAGCCCACCACGAAGTCCGAGAGCGTCACGCCGGCCGAGGCCTGCAGCGTCTCCGGCGGGCCGGCGCAGCCCATCCGGCCCCTGATCGTCCCGGTGACCCGTTTGCCGCCGAACCCGAGGTCCATGGCGGCGTCCCTGAGGGTGATGGCCCCGGACGACCGCCAGGCCAACTGCCTCGCCGGGCGGGTCGCCGCCGCCCTGGCCGGAGCCGACGCGGGAGCCCCTCGCCCGGCGGGGCGACTGGCCGCCGGGGCCGCCCGCCAGACGCGAAGCTCGTCCAGGTCCAGCTCGGCCGTGCCCCCCGCCACCAGCCGCAACGCGCCGACCAGCCCCCCCGGCAGCGCGTCGAGCAGGCGCCGGTCAATCGCGACCGGCGCGGTGGTCACCTTCAGGTCGGCGTGTTCCCGGCCGCCGGCGACGAGGACTTCGCCGTCGAGGGCGACGGCGGCGTCCCCTTCCGCCAGGGCCTTGACGCCGGTGAGGGTCATCTTGCCGGGGACGATCTCGACGGTGCCGGTGACCTTCCGCAGCAGGTAGGGGAAGTGGCGGTACAGAATCCGCATGTCGCGAGGCCGGACGAGCAGGTGATAGGCAGGTCGGCCCGCCGGGCGGCTTGAGGTGCCCGCCGGCGGGCTCGGGCGGGTCTTGGCGGTGCGGGGCTTCGGCGGCGTGAGTGTCGTACGGAGGGTCAGGACCACGTCGGCGACGCCGGCGGGATCCAGCAGCTCCCACCATCGACGGGCTGCCGCCGGCAGGGAGCGGCGGAGCTCGGCATCCAGCGAGAGCTCCGTGGCGTCGAGCTCCAGGTCCAGCACCTGCCGGCCGGCCTCCAGAAGCGTCTTCCCGCTGATGCTCACCTTCGCCCTGCCGTGGGCGCCTACCAGGTGATGGATTACCGCCTTGCCCCGGGTCAGGGTGAGCTCCCCGCCGGCGCGGGAGATCGGGAAGGGGAAGGCCTGGTGGGTGATGGTGGCGTCTCGAAGGGCGACGGGGATGGTGAAGGCCACCGGCCGGCCTCCGGTGCGGGTGAGCTTGGCCCTGGGCACGTCGGCGAACCCGCTCAGGCCGCAGGCGCGATACGCCGGGCGGACGGTGCCCGGCAAGGCCCGCGCGAGGCGCTCGTCCAGCGGCAGATTGCTGATCTCCTCGATGGTGACGTCGACGTCATAGTGGCCCCCGCTGCGGACCACGTCGCCGCTGAGGCGGCAGCTCATCGGCCCGGTCCAGCCCTTGAGCGAGCGGAACTTCCCGCCGGTCGCGCCCACCTCGACCCGCCCCTCCACCCGCTCCAGCCGGTACGGAAAGCGGGCGTATTCAATGGAGGCCTCCCCGCCCAGGTCGATGGTCAGCGTCCTGGACTCCTTGGCCTTCTCCCCCAGGCCGCGATGCACCCGGACCTCGAAGTCCGCCCTGCCCCGCGGGGAGAAGGCCTGCCACAGCTTCCGGTAACGGACCGGGAGGGCGTCGTGGACCTCCTGGGTGAACGGCAGGGCCCTGGCAGTCACCACGACGTCATACGCGGGGCGCTCCGCGTCCCCTGAAACGGTGCCGGTCACCACCACCTCCGCCGAGCCGTGGCGCCCCGTGAGCCGAGATAGAACCAGCGCATCGTTGGCAAGGACCAGGCCGCCCTCGACCCGGTCCACCCGAATCGGGCATCCCGGCATGCGGAGAGAGACCCCGCACAGCCTGGCCGAAGCTTTCACCTGAAGCTTCTGCCCCACTTTTTTTCGCCACAACGTGGCGGAGACGTTGACGGGTCCGGCCGGTGCGAGCTGCTTGTGAAACCGAGCGTACTTTTCGCCCCAGGCCTCGAAGAGTTCCCCGCCGAAGGGAAAGGTCAGCTCCTTGATCCTCAGACGGATCTGGAAGGGGTCGGCGAGGTTGTATCCCTCGAAACCTCCGTCGAGCTCGAAGACGGCCTTTCCGGCCTTTGCGATCGTGCCCTTGAGCTTCTTGATTTCGATGCTGTCGCGAAAGAAGACGACGGTTCCCTTCACGCCTTCGAGCTTGAGAGCGCCCTGCTTGGGGGGCAGCTCCATGGAGACGTCCTCCAGCTCCACCGTAAGCTGGTTGAGCTGCCCGAGATCGTCCGCCGAGGACAGCGTGCCGACGCGGGCGTCGCCGACCCACCTGACCTTTCCGGCGAGCTTCCACTGCCGCCGCCACCGGCGGTACTTCCTGGGCAGGGCGTCATCGAGGCCCTGGAGCCCGGCCAGCCCTTCGGTGTGGGTCTCCCCGGTGGCGACGTGGACGGTCCCTCGCCCGCGGACGGGCGGCTTTGCGTCCGGCGGCCCCTCGAAGAAGAGCCTGTAGATCTGCCTTTTCGGGTCGGGCTCCAGGAGCACGCTCAGTCGCTCCCACCGCCCCACCGGGAGGAGCTGGCCCTCCTCCAGGTCGATCCGGACAAGCTCCACGTCGCGGAGGCGGACGGTGGGCAGCGGCCGCCGCTCGTCCGGCGCCCCGGTGCGCCCGGGAAGCGGAAAAATCCGCAGCACGGTCAGCTTGCCCTCCTTCACGTCCTCCACCAGCCTGACCTTGGGGCGGACGCAGACGATCTCCGTCGGCTCCAGCCGGCGTCGCAGCAGCAGGGTCCAGGGGTTGTGGACCAGCCGGACCTGCGGGGACTCGAAGAACGTCGCGTCCACCCCGTCGGGCAGCCAGACGCGCACGCCGGAGACCCGGATCCCGCTGAAGAGGCCGAAATGGGCGTCGCGGACCTTGACCTGGCCTCCGGTCAAGTCGGCCAGATAGCGTTCCACCTCGCCGCGGACGCGGGCGTCGCCGGTCAGATGTCCGTACCCGTAGGCGACCAGCACCAGCGAGGCAAACAGCGCCCACCCGATTCGCCGGCGGCGCCCGCTGACGTAACGCCAATGCCGCTGCCGACGGCGGGGCAGGACCCGCCCCAATGCCGCCAACCATCTGCGCATAGCGCCGGCTATTATACCCCTCCCGCCCGGCGCCCGCCCACCGCGATTTGGGCGTCAGGCCCGCCCCGGGCGCCGCCGGGGCGTTCAGCCGGCGCCGGGGGCTCCCTCGACCTCCCGGCGGGCCTTCTCCGAGGCCGGGCGGGCAAGCCGAAGCGCCTCGGCCGACGAGGTGATCGCCTCGGCGAGCCCCTCCACCGTCAGCCCTTCGGTGTACCGCAGGGCCAGCCCCCGCCGCTGCCGGCTTGAGAAGAGGTACTGCCCGACCAGTGCAATTCGCTCGCGCTCGGGCGGACCCACCGCCCGCCGCGACGCCGCGAGCTTCCGCATCCGGCTCAGCACGGCCGAGAGCTGCCTGGCCTGAAGGGGGTACTTCAGGACGGCCCCCGGTCGGATGAGCCCGCGATCCACCAGAAACGTCTTCGCCCTCCCCCGGCCGGGGCCCCGCTGGACGAGGACGTACTGGAATTCACCGGCCGGTGCGAGCCAGCGAAAGGCCGGCCCTTCCAGTTCCGCCAGCCGGTCCAGCCGGCCCTTGCAGAGGGCGGCCTGTTCGTAGCGCTGGTTGTCGGCGAGGCGTCGCATGCGGGCGCGGAGGCCCCGGCGAAGGGCCTGGCGCGGGCCCTCGGCGCAGCGGCAGGCCCGGGCGACGAGGCCGCGGTAGTCGTCGAGGGAGATGCTGCCGTCGCAGGGGCTTCGGCAGCGGCCCATCTGGGCGTAGACGCAGGGGGCGCCCCGCGGGGACTCCCGGAGGATCTTCTCGTGGCGACAGAGGTCAAAGACGTCCTGGAGGATGCCGATGAAGTGCTGAGCGGCCCGCCCGTCGCCGAAGGGTCCGAAATATCGCCCCGGCCCCGAGAGCACCTCGCGCGTCCGGCGAAACCAGGGGCACCTCTCCTGCGGATCGACGTGCACGAACCACGCCGGGGGAAAGCTCAGCATCTGCCGATACCGGCGGGGGTAGATCGCCCGGGCCAGCTCCAGGAACTGCCAGTCGGTCTCGAAGGGGCTGTCGGTGAGCTTCCACAGCAGCCTCCGGGCCACTTCGCGGAGGTCCGCCCGCCGGCTGGGACCGTCGGCGAGGGCCAGCCGACATCGCATCCGCGAGCGGATGTTCGCCCCCGTGGCCAGCAGGATCGGCTTGTCCTGCGCCCCCAGAAGGGCGAACACCCCCCGCCGGCCGGGAATCCTCGCCAGCACCTCGCCCGACAACGGCGCCTCAATGGCGACCTGCCCGTCAAAGCGGGCCTTCACGCGTCCGCCGGCCCCCCCGGCCGCTCCGCCCGAGCCCGACGAT
>CAZNSB010000295.1:0-6869 GCA_964575155.1 uncultured Planctomycetaceae bacterium
GAGTTCCGCGCCGCCAACGTCGAGAAGGGCATCTTCGGCATCATTCGAGACGTCAACAGCCGGGACGACCCCGAGATCCACAAGGTCCTCACCGCCCCCGGCGAGGTCATCTTCTCCAACGTCCTCGTCAAGGACCGCAGGCCCTACTGGGAAGGGATGGGCATCGAGCTGCCGGGCGACGGCGTCAACTACAGCGGGCCCTGGACCGCCGGGAAGACCGACCCGCAGGGCAAGCCCATCGCCCCGTCGCACTGGAACGCCCGCTACACCGTGAGCCTGGAACGCCTGGAAAACGTGGACGAGGCCCTCGACGACCCCGGCGGCGTCCCCGTCGGCGGGATCATCTACGGCGGGCGCGACAGCGACACCTGCGTGCCCGTCCAGCAGGCCTTCGACTGGACCCACGGCATCGTCACCCTGGGCGCGTCGCTGGAGAGCGAGGCCACCGCCGCCGTCGTCGGCGCCGCCGACGGCGTGCGGAAGTTCAACCTGATGAGCAACATGGACTTCGTCGCCATCCCGCTCGGGCGGTACATCCGGAACAACCTGGAGTTCGGCAACCGGCTGGAAAGCCCCCCGCCCATCTTCGGCGTCAACTACTTCCTCCGCGACGCCGCCGGGCGATACCTCAACCCCATGCTCGACAAGCACGTCTGGATCAAGTGGGCCGAACTCGCCGCCCACGGCGAGGTCGAGACCCTCGCCGCCCCCACCGGGTTGATCCCGACCTGCGAAGACCTCCGGCGGCTGTTCGCCGAGGTCCGCGGCAGCGACTTCACCCGCGCCGACTACGCCGAGCTGTTCAAGATCCGCATCCCCGAGAACCTGGCCAAGATCAAGCGGATCGAGGACATCTACCGCGGCATCGAGGACACGCCCCCGGCCGTCTTCGACACCCTCGCCGCCCAGCGCGATCGGCTGGAGCAGCTCCAGCAGGAAAAAGGCGACTACGTCTCACCGGCCGAGCTGTAAACCCCGGCCGGATGCAGCATGAACTGAAGGGGCGTCTCCATGCCCTGGGCAGCGTGGCTGATGGGAGCGATGGGGATGTGTGCGACTAGCCAGTCGCCCGGCGCGCCGGTGCCAAGCCCCGAGGAAATGGCCCGCGCCCGCCGGTGGGCGTCGACGGCGGACTCAAGCTGCTCGACCTCGGCAACCCGGCCGCCCAAAAGTGGCTCACCGACCACGTGGACAAGACCATCACCGAACAGGGCATCGACCTGTACCGCCAGGACTTCAACTTCGACCCCCTGGGCTACTGGCGCGGCAACGACGCCCCCGACCGCCAGGGCATCACCGAGAACCTCCACGTCCAGGGCTACCTCGCCTACTGGGACGAGCTGCGGCGTCGGCACCCGAAGCTCCTGCTGGACAGCTGCGCCTCCGGCGGGCGGCGCAACGACCTGGAAACCCTCCGGCGGTCCGTCCCCCTGCACAAGACCGACTACAAGTACTCCGACCAGCCCGCCAAGCAGGCCTTCCACCGGAACCGCTGCCGCCAGGCCTCGGTCCGCCTCAAGCTCCGCGGGCTCGACGCCGACGCCCGCTACGTGCTGACCGACCTCGACCGCCCCGGCAAGACCGAGGCCGCCGGGCGGGAGTTGATGACCAAAGGCCTTCTGGTGACCACCGACAAGGCCCCCGCGGCCTGCATCCTTACCTACAAGCGCCTCCCGCCTGCCCGCCGGTAGGCAGGTGACGCGCCCTCCGTCGTTCCAAAGCCCACGGAACGCTTTCCGTGGGCTTTACCTCCAGTGGGTCGCCCTCCGCCGCGCTGATCGGTGGTTGATATCCCGGCCGGCGCGCCCTATCTTCATCCCCACGAAGGAGACCCATCATGCCCAGAGCAGGCACGCTGCGGCTGCCGTCGGCGCGGGAGAACCGAATCGTCAAGCGGCTGGTTCGCTTCAACGTCGAGGTCCCGAGCTGGGGCTTCGCCGACACCGGCACGCGGTTCGGCAAGTTCGCCCAGGACGCCGCCGCCATCGACCTTCCCGACAAGCTCGCCGACGCCGGAGCCGTCCACCGCTTCACCGGCACCACCCCCACCGTCGCCGTCCACGTCCTGTGGGACTTCCCCGACGGGTTCGACCCGGGCGTGGTGCGGCTGGCGCGAAGGCACGGCGTGCGGATCGGCTCGATCAACCCCAACGTCTTCCAGGACCAATGCTACAAGCACGGGTCGGTCTGCAACCGCGACCCGAAGGTCCGACGCCGCGCCCTGGACCACATGCTGGACTCGGTCGCCATCGCCAAGGCCGCCAAGAGCCGCCACCTCTCGCTGTGGTTCGCCGACGGCGCGAACTACCCCGGCCAGGCCGACGTCCGCCAGCGAAAGGCCTGGGCGACCGCCGTCCTCAAGAAGGTCCATGCCGCCATGCCGGCGTCGATGACCTTGCTCATCGAGTACAAGCCCTTCGAGCCGGCCACCTACTTCACCGACTTCTTCGACTGGGGCAGCTCACTTCTCTTCGCCAAGGCCGCCGGGCCGCGGGCCAAGGTGCTCGTGGACACCGGGCACCACCTCCCCGGGTGCAACATCGAGCAGATCGTCGCCTGGCTGCTGGACGAGCGGATGCTGGGGGGCTTTCACTTCAACGACCGCAAGTACGCCGACGACGACCTGACCGTCGGCAGCATCGACCCCTACCAGGCCTTCCGCATCTTCAACGAGATCGCCGCGTACGAGCAGGAGCGCGGCAGGGACCTGGACATCGCCTGGATGATCGACCAGTCTCACAACATCAAGCCGAAGGTCCAGGCCATGATCCAGACCGTCTGCCGAGTCCAGGCCCTCTTCGCCAAGGCCCTCTGCGTGGACCGGAAGGCCCTGGCCGCCGCCCAAGGAAAAGAGGACACCGTCGCCGCCGAGGAATGCCTCCAGGCCGCCTTCGCCGCCGACGTCAGACCTCTCCTGCGGGCCGTCCGCAAGAGACTCCGCGTCCCCTCCGACCCGCTCACCGCCTACCGCGCCAGCGGCTACGAAACAGCCGCCGCCAAAGACCGCGCCGCCCGACGCAAGGCCCTCGGCCTGACCGCCGGGAGCAGCTACGCGTAGCACCGGCGGCTGGTCGGGTGACACGACACCCACGGGCGGTGCCACGGCTGCGTAGTCCGCAGCCGTGGCACCGTTGGCATTGGCGCTTGCGTCCCCGGGCCGTTTGGCTATCTTGTCTCCCATGAACGGGGAATCGGTCATACACCAAAAGCGCTGCAAGCGTTACGACGTCCCCTGGCAGGCCCACTAGCTGACCTTCTCGTGCTATCATCGCCAGCCGTTCTTCAACGGCCAACCTTCACCGACGTGGTTCCTTGAATCCCTGGATGCCGCCCGGCAGCGCGAGCCGTTCGACCTGTGGGCTTTCGTCATCATGCCCGAGCATGTGCATCTCCTCATCCTGCCGGCGGAGCAGTCGAAGATCAGTCGCATTCTCCACTTCATCGAGAAGCCTACGGCCAACCGGGTCATCGCGTGGGGGCTGAAGGACGACCCGACATTCCTCCTCCGGATGGAGCAGCGCCGCCCGAGCGGGAAGATAATCCGCCGTTTCTGGCAGCCCGGCGGCGGGTACGACCGGAACGTCCGGTCCGCCCGGGAGGTCCACCAGAAAATCCGATACCTGCACGCCAATCCCGTCCGCCGCGGACTCGTCGAGAATCCGGGCGACTGGCCCTGGTCCAGTTGGCGGGCGTGGGAGTACGATGTGGATGAGCCCGTTCGGATCGACCGGACGAGCGTCCCGCCACTGGGACATTGAACGGTCGAGGCACCATCGTAGGAGGGTCGGGTGAAGAGTTCAAGGCCTTGCACGGCTGCACACAACGCAGCCGTGGCACCCGGCAAGACGGCGGAAAGGCGGGTTGCCCGCGGCGGGCGGGGGCACTAGAATCCGCTGCGACATGGATGAGGCCACGTTGGTTCCGGGCGTTGGCGAGATCCCGCCCGACAGCGGCATGACGGCGATCGAGGTCGGCGGCGGGGGGCGGTTCCACGCCGGCGAAAACGGCGTCAAGGGGATCTGGCTGACGGGCGACGAGAAGGTGGAGCTGATCGCCTTCGCCGAGCACACGCTGGCCTACGTCCGCAGCGCGATGGGGCACCCGGCGATCTACCCGCTGGAAGAGGCGCGGATCGAGACGCCCGTCGAGGCGGTGCTGATGGACCTGGACGGCACCAGCGTCAAGTCCGAGCCGTTCTGGATGTGGATCATCCAATCGACCGTCGCCGAGCTGATGGGCGATCCCAAGTTCGAGCTGGCCGACGCCGACGCCCCGCACGTCTCCGGGCACAGCGTCAGCGAGCACCTCCAGTACTGCATCAAGAAGTACTGCCCCGACCGCAACGTCGAGGACGCCCGGGGCATCTACTTCCGCATCACCCGGCGGGAGCTGGACGCGATCCTGGCCGGCGGCGGGCGGGCCGATGCCTTCGTGCCCGCGGCGGGGCTGAAGGAGTTCCTGACCGAGCTGAAGGGCCGCGGCGTCCGGATCGCCCTGGTCACCAGCGGGCTTTACGAGAAGGCCTGGCCGGAGATCCTCGCGGCCTTCCGGACGATGGGGCTCGGCGACCCGCTGGCGTTCTACGACGCGATCGTCACGGCCGGGGCGGCCATGCGCCCGGGACAGACCGGGACGCTGGGCGAGCTTCAGGCCAAGCCTCACCCCTGGCCGTACGCCGAGGCCGCCCGGCTGGGGCTGGGCATCGCCCCGGGCGCCCGAGCCCGCTGCATCGGCATCGAGGACAGCGGCGCCGGCGTCTGCTCGATCCGCCTGGCGGGCTTCGCCGCCGTGGGCGTCGAGGGCGGCAACATCCGCCGCGCCGGCGTCATGCCGCTGATCCACTGCATGAAGCCGGCTTTGCTTGACGTGCTGGCGCTGCTGTGAGTAGTGTAATCATGCGCCCGGGGCGGAAAGCCCAACCCGCCCGAACCGGAAAGGGAAGCGACATGTTCGAGGCCTTCAGTCGAAGCTGGGCATACGCCAAGACCAGTTACGGCATCCTGTGGGATCACAAGCGGCTGATCGTTTTCCCCATCCTGGCCAGCGCGGCGGCGCTGGTGGTGCTCGCGAGCTTCCTGGTTCCGCTGCAGGGGTCCGGCGCGCTTCAGCGCTGGCTGGCGGCGGCCGACGACGAGACGGCGGCGGCGGGCAGGACCGGGATGTACGTCACGGCGTTTCTGTTCTACTTCTGCAACTACTTCGTCATCGTGTTCTTCAACTCGGCGCTGATCGGGAGCACGACGATGTGGCTGAACGGGCAGACGCCGACGCTCGCGGGGGGGCTGCGGCTGGCGGGCAGGCGGGTGGTGCAGATCCTCTGCTGGGCGGCGGTCTCGGCCGTCGTCGGGGTGCTGCTGAGGATGGCCGAGTCGAACAGGAAGGCCGGGCGGGTCGTCGCCTTGATCCTCGGCTCGGCGTGGACGGCCCTGACCTACTTCGTCGTGCCGGTCATCGTGATCGACGGGCTGGGGCCGGTCGGGGCCTTCAAGCAGTCGCTCCGGACGCTCCGGAAGACCTGGGGGACCGCCCTGGTGGGCAACTTCTCGCTGGGGCTGCTGGGCATCCTGGTGATGCTGCCGGTGTTCCTGCTGGCGGGGCTGCTGATCTACGCGGCCGCCGGCGTCGGGTGGGGCGCCGCCGCGGTGGTGCTGGTGGTGCTGGCCGTGGCCCTGGTCGCCGCCGGCGCCGCGACCATCAGCGCCGCCGACACCGTCTTCAAGGCCCTGCTGTTCAGCTACGCCACCGAGCGGCCGGTCCCCGAGGCAGTGGATACGTCGCGGTTCGCAGACGCCTTCGTCCCGGCCAGGGAGAGATGACCCCTCCCCGGCGGGCGCGGCCGGGGGCCCTCAGGGGCCGGGGCACCGTCAAAATCGAATGTGTGGGTGGCACGGCTACGTTGTGTGCAGCCGTGGGGGCCCTGGGGCAGGCACGGCTGCAAGAGGCGCAGCCGCCTGCCTGCTTGCCGCAGGCAGGCAGGGGGCACCCCGAAGTTCAATCTTGACAATGTGCTAGGATATCCGCGGGTGTCTGCGGAGGTCGGGCTTTCGGCCCTCCTCGGAGACCTCCCGCATGAGGGCGCCCGGATCGACGTCTGCGCGGGCCTTCAGCTCCTCCAACTGCTCCTGCCGGCGGCGGCGCAGGATGAGCTCGGCCGCCTGGGCCAGCGTCTGGGGGCAGTTTCCGCGTTTCTCGGCGGCGACTTGCAGCTCGACGGCGAGCTGGCTCCATCGTCCGGCCTGCTCGGTCCCCAACAGGGCGGCCAGTTCGAGCCGGTCGGCCTCGCCCAGGCGCCAGACCTCCTCGGCCAGGGACCGCAGCAGGGGGTCGGCGAAGAGGGACGGATCCAGCTTCTCGCGAACCGTCTGGAACAGTTCCGGGTCGGCCAGGAGCGCCCCCAGGACGGACCGCTCGGCCGCGGCCGTGCCCCCCGGAAGCGGCTGCCATGCCGGGCCCTGTTCTGCGCCCTGGGGGCCAGCACGCCGGCGGACCTGCCGGGCGATCCGCCGCATCTGCCCGGCGACGTCCGTGGGGGACAGGCCCACCAGTTCGGCCAGCTCTCCGGTCAGCAGGCCCTGGCGGAGTGTGTCGATCGCCCCGTAGGTCGCCGAGGAGACCACCAGGCGAAGGAACTCCTCGACGATCTCGCGCTTGCGGGCGAGGGTATCGGCCTGGCGGTAGTCGGCCTGGCGTCGGGACCAGGCGTACTGGAGGGCGTCGGGGGCGTCGCCGAGGAGGGCCCGCATGGCGTCGGCGCCGGCGGCGAGGACGTAGTCGCAGGGGTCCTTGACCTCCTTCCCGCCGGCCGGGACGTCCCGCGGGACCGTGGCGACGCGAACGTGGAGGCGCTGGCTGAGGAACAGCTCGATGGC
>CAZNSB010000296.1:0-6810 GCA_964575155.1 uncultured Planctomycetaceae bacterium
GGGGACTTGCCCCTTTCGGGGCGGCGTCCCGCCCTGCGTCTTTCATGGGATTACGTCTGTGGGCCCCGGGCGTCCGCGCGGCTAATACGCCACGCTCATCAGGCACAGCCCGCCCGGCGGGGCGGTGAACCCGGCGTCGCGCCGGTCGCGCGTGCAAAGGATGCGGTCGATCCGCTCGACGGGCCACCTCCCCCGCCCGATCTCGATCAGCGTCCCCACGATGTTCCGCACCATCTTGTACAGGAACCCGGTGCCGGTGACGGACACGTGCAGCTCGTCGCCGCGCTCGGCGAGATCGCAGGCGGTGATCTCCCTCACGGTGTCGGCGCGGTCCTCGGCCGACGAGGCGAAGCCGAGGAAGTCGTGCGCACCCAGCAGCCTCTGCCCCGCCGCACGCATCCGCGCCGCGTCCAGCGCCCGCGGGTAGGCGTAGACGTGGCGGGCCCGCATCACCGGCTTGGCGGGGCCCACGTAGATCCGGTATCGGTAGGTCTTGCCCACCGCCGACCGCGAGGCATGAAACTCCGGGCCCACCTCCTCGGCCGAGAGGAAGAGGTAGGCGCGGGGGCAGCGGCTGTCGATGGCCCGGCGCAGCGGCGCGAGCGGGACGGCGGCGTTGGGGGTGTGGAAGTTGGCGACCTGCCCGGCGGCGTGGACGCCGGCGTCGGTCCGCCCGGCCCCGCCGATCGCCACGCGATGCGCGAGGACCCGAGCCGCGGCCGCCTCCAGGTGCCCCTGGATGGTCTCCAGCCCCCCCGCCTGCCGCTGCCAGCCGTGGTACGCCGTCCCGTCGTAGGCCACCACCAGCTTGATGTTCCTGCCCTCGGGAATCCCGTCCATGGTGACGATTGTGACAGAAAGGAATCGCGCTGTGAAGCCCGCCATCGTCGAAGCCAACTGGCTGCCGAGAGAAAGGACTCCCGAAGCAACGGACGCTCACAGGAGCGCCATGAACTCATCCCGTGAAAGGCCCGACTGCTCGATGATCGCCAGCAGCGTGCCCCGGGGTATGTCCCTGCCTCGAGGGACGATCACCAGCCGGCTGCGCCCGCCTTCCCCTCTGCGACAGAACGCCCGGTGGCTTCCCTTGCCCCGGTCGGGCGCCCCGACGAATCCGCCCCGCCGAAGTGCGCGGATGATCTGCGTCGAAGAGAGGGAAGGGAGTCTGCCCATGGCTCAGACGGCTACCTCCAGGGGGGCCGTGTAGCGCTCTTTGCTCTCCAATGTCGCCCTGATCTCCGCCAGCAGGCCCAGCTTCTTGGCATTGCTGAGCCAGAGCTCCACGGCCTCCTGGAGCGCGCGGCGTGCGGCCGGGGGCGTCTTGCCATACGAGGCCACGCCGATCTCCGGACAGCGAGATACGTACTTGTCCCCCTCCGGCCATATCACTGCCGTCAGATGCATTTTCTTCATGCGATGTCGCTCCGCGCCCCCCGCCACATCATGCTAACAGAGTCCGGGCGCCGTGGCTACAGCCTCTCGGCGATCTGGACGGCGTTGAGGGCGGCGCCCTTGCGGATCTGGTCGCCGCTGACGAACATGTCGATCCCGCGCCCGTCGGGCTGGGAGACGTCGCCGCGGATCCGCCCGACCAGGATGTCGTCGGCGCCGGTGGCGTCCAGCGGCATGGGAAAGTAGTTCCTCTCGCGGTCGTCCACGACCTTCACGCCCGGGGCGCCGGAGAGGATCTCCCGCGCCTCGGCCTCGGTGATCGGGTTCGTAAACGTCAGGTTGACGGCCTCGCTGTGGGCCCGCAGCACCGGCACGCGGACGCAGGTCGCCGTGACCAGAATCTCCGGGGCGTGGAAGATCTTCCGCGTCTCCCGGACCATCTTGGTCTCTTCCAGGTTGTACCCGTCGGCGCCGATCTCGCTGTCGTGGCTGAAGACGTTGAAGGCGGCGACGTGCGGGAGCACCCTCGGGGTGAAGGGCTTGCCGTCGAGCATGGCCCGGGCGGCCTCGCCCAGCTCGGCCATGGCCTTGGCCCCGGCCCCGCTGGCGGCCTGGTAGGTGCTCACCACGATCCGCCGCACCGGGTTGACCGCATGCAGGGGCCAGACCGGGACATTCATCACGATCGTGGAGCAGTTCGGGTTGGCGATGATCCCCTGGTGGTCCCGGATGTCCTCCGGGTTGATCTCGGGGATCTCCAGCGGGACCTCCGGGTCCATGCGAAACGCCGAGGTGTTGTCCACCACCACACAGCCCGCCGCCACCGCGATCGGCGCGAACTTCCTGGAGATGCTCCCGCCGGCCGAGGCCAGAACCAGCTCCACGCCGTCGAAGCTCTTTTCGGTGACCTCCTCGACGGTCAGCTCCTCCTCGCGGAAGGTCAGCTTTCGCCCGGCGGAGCGATGCGACGCGAGCAGCTTCAGCCCGGCCAGCGGAAAGTCCCGCTGCTCGAGGATCTTCAGGAACTCCGTCCCCACCGCTCCGGTCGCGCCAAGGATTGCCGTCCTGTAACTCATGGTCCTGCTTCGCCTGTGCCAGGGCGTGTCCCCGCCGGCCCGGCGCCGGCGGCCAACGTCGGCATCTTACCGCCAAAGCCCCCTATCGACAAGCGGTCTTGCGCCGCGGGCGACGCGCTTCCCTTCGGGGCGCGGCTAGACGAGCAGCCGCTCGCGGCGCATCCATTCCACCCCGCGGGCCAGGGCCTCGGCGGGGGTGTGCCGGGGCTCGTAGGAGAGCTTCTCGCGGGCCTTGGTGATGTCCGGGCACATGTGGTGGAGAAAGTGGTTGCTGGCGCCCTGGTCGGGCATGACCTCGGTCATGAACTTCTCGAAGGTCACGTATCGGACGGGGATGTGCACGCCGTAGATGTCGGCGTAGACCTCGACGAGCTGCTGGACGGTCAGGGCGTGGGCCGACCCGACGTTGAAGAACTCTCCCTCGGCCGCGTGAGGGCGCTCAACAGCTCGCCAGAAACCCTGGGCGACGTCCTCGGCGTCGCAGGGCCCGATCAGCGTGTTGCACCCGGCGAACAGCGTCACCGGCTCGCCGCGGGCGTGGGCCTGGTGGACCTCGATGTTGCGCCCGCCGGCCAGTTCCAGGGGGACCTTCCCGGGCCCGGCGATGTTGGGGGGGAGGATGGCGGTGAAGGCCACCCCGTCGCGCCGGCAGCGGTGCTGAAGCTCCTCCAGCTCGTTCATCCGCTTCTGATACCACTCCACCAGGGCCGGGCCGAACCGGACCTCCGGCGTGGGCACCACCGCCGGCACGCCCAGCATCCACACCGACCCGCACCAGATGAAGTGCTTCACCGTCGCCCGCATCGCCTCGTAGCACCCCGTCGCCTGCGGCTGCATGATGTCGATCAGCACTTCCGGCTTCTGCCGGGCCAGGAACGCCGGCGCGTTCTCGCCCGGCAGCGTCAGCAGCCGGACCTGCTCCCAGGCCCCCCCGGCGGGCTTCGGCCGACGCCCGCGCGTCGCCACCTGCACCTCGTGCCCGCCCTCCACAAGCTTCGGCACCAGGAAGCTCCCGATGTGCCCCGTCCCGCCGATGACCACGATCTTCATGCCTGCTCCTTCTCGCCGGTGCGGCGGGGGCTATCTTACCCGACCGGGGCGGGGGCGCCGGATTTTTCCGGAACCGTCGGGCGGCGGAGGCGTCCAAGACCTCCGAAGGCCATGGGACCGAGCGGATCTGCGCGAATCCTGGCGGCGGCGTTGTCCGCGGCGTGTGCGGCCGGGGCCGTTGGGGGCGCGGCCGACGGGGCGAAGTCCCGCCCGGCGGCGTCCGCGCCGGCACCGATCGTCGTCGTCCACAACTGGGGCCAACTCCGCATGCAGCCGGCCATTGACCTCGGCAAGGGCGTGAGGGTTCGCCTGGGAATCGAGGCCGCCGAGTGCCCCGCCGACGGCGGCGTGCTCGTCTATTGCATCGCCGAAGGCTATGACGGCTCTTGCGGGGCGGGGTGGCGGGTCCTCGGCCCGGTCCGCCTGGACGTCCGACGCGAAAGGCCGAGGGAGATACGCCATATCCACCAGAAGCTGGGCCGCCTCCTGCGGCTGGACGCGGCGAACTTGCGCAAGAGCCGTGCACTCTTTGCCCGCGCCGCGGCGGTCACCCGGGCCGGGAAATACCGCATCTCCGTCCAGACGGCCAAGGGCAGGGAGATCGCCTTCGCGCGCCTCCTCGCCCGCCAGGACGCGGCCAGCCCGTGGATGCCCTGGCTGATGTCCAAGCCCGGGCCCAATCCGAAGCACAAGGTCCCCAACTGGTACGTCGAGAACGGCCGCGCCGGCCCGGCCGTGCCGAGATGGGACGGGTCTCGCATCCTCGTGCGGGAGCCGCTGGGCGAGAAGACTCACCCGAAGCTGAGCCCGCAGACGCCGCTGCCGGCGTGCCTGCCCGAGCGGCCCGTCGCCGGCGTCAAGACCACCGTCCAAGGCAACGCCGTGACGATTGCATTCCCCGCCGGCAGCCTGGGGGTCCAGAGCCCGCGGCAGCAGTTCCTCACGCGGTGGTGGGTCAACGGCAGGCCGGTGATGCCCAAGCCGGCCCGCCTGGCCCGGCTGAACCGCCTGGAGCAGGAAATCCGGGCTGTGCAGGCGTTCAACCCGGGGGAGTACCGGCTGCACGTGATCCTCGCGCCGGACCGGCTGGGGGCGAAGACCGGCGACCGCGTCCGCCTGCAACTGCTCTACTGCCGCGGGGGCTGGGAGTGGTCCTGTCCCGGCTTCGAGCGGCTCAGCAGGCTTTTAATCCAGGACACGCGCCGGGAATCCCGCCGCGAGGACGAGTCGCCGACCGACCGCGCCTACCGCCGCGCCGGCGTGGTGCTGCTCGATCCCGTCGAGTTCGTCGTCAGGTGACGACGACAGAGGCCTCCGGATCGAGGGGGTTGCTCCGGGTGGCCAGGCTGAACAGGTAGGGGTAGTCGGCCTGGAGGTGCTTCATGTACGCCAGCCATTCGGAGATCAGCAGGCCGTAGACCCGCCGGATGTCGCCGGAGAGGTGGTCGAGGTCGGTTCCCGGGAGGCCGTCGAATCCGGGCCTCCGGGCCAGCTCCTCGGTCAGGTGGAAGACCGCCCACAGCAGCTCGGTGAACCGCTCGTGCTCCAGGAGGTTGGGGTTCTCCAGCAGCCGCAGCAGGAAGTCCCGTCGGGCGGAGAGGAACTCCCCCAGCTCCGCCAAGTCGCCGTCGCGGGAGACCACGTTGTGCTCGTGGTGGCGGAAGCGCCGCCCGGTGGAGACGAAGTCCCTGGCGGACCACTGGCCGTCGGGCACCAGCGCCTGCTTGGTCTGCTCGCTGTCGGCGTCGAAGGCGGCCAGCTTCTCCAGCAGCTCCGTGCCCACCTCGCTGAAGAACGCGCCGATGACCATGTTGAGCTTCTTGAGCATGGCGGCCTTCTCGCGGTGGCCGAGCACCTCGTGGATGATCAGCGTCACCAGCAGCACCTCGATGGGCACGAAGGCCACGTCGCCGAGAAGGTAGATGAAGATATGGTGGTGGTCCTGGAAGATCAGGAAGTGCACCAGGTAGATCACCGCCGACAGCGCCACCAGCCCCACCCCCAGCCTCACCCGCCAGTTGTCCCACAGGCGTTTCATGGCCTTCGCTCCTTTCCGCGCGTGCGGTTCATTCTAGCGCCGCCCGCCGCGCATGTCTTTGCGCTTCTGTTGGCGTCGTCCGCGGCTATGATAGACGCCCTGGCGCACCCGGCGAAAGGAGACCCCGGCCATGCGCGACATCCGCGTCGCCGCCGCCCAGTTCGAGCACCGCGACAACGACAAGGCGTACAACCTCTCGCGGATCGCCGAGCTGACCGCACGCGCCGTCGAGCAGGAGGCCGAGATCGTCAGCTTCCACGAGGGCTGCATCACCGGCTACACCTTCCTCCAGACGCTGGGGAGGGACGAGGTCGCCGCCCTCGCCGAGTGCGTCCCCGGCGGGCCTTCCACCGACGCCCTCATCGACATTGCCCGCCGGCATGAGACGGTGGTCATGGCCGGGCTCATCGAGGCCGGCGGCGACGGGAAGTTCTACAACACCTACCTGACCGTCGGCCCCGAGGGCTTCATCACCAAGTACTCCAAGCTCCACGCCTTTATCAGCCCCCACATCGACTCGGGCAGCGACTACAACGTCATCGACCTGCTCGGGTGCAAGGCGGGGTTCTGCATCTGCTACGACAACAACCTCCCCGAGAACACCCGCATCACCACGATGATGGGCGCCGAGATCATCTTCATGCCGCACGTCACCGGCTGCCTGCCTTCGCCCATGCCCGGCCGGGGAACCGTCGACAAGGCCCTCTGGCTCAACCGCGACCGCGACCCGGTGCGTCTGCGGATGGAGTTCGAGGGCCCCAAGGGCCGGGGCTGGCTCATGAAGTTCCTCCCCGCCCGCGCCTACGAGAACGGCGTCTACGCCGTCTTCACCAACCCCATCGGCGTGGACTACGACACCGTCAAGAACGGCAACGCCATGATCCTCGACCCCTTCGGTGAGATCCTCGTCGAAAGCCGCGCCCTCGCCGACGACGTCGTCGTCGCCCTGCTGACCGACGAGAAGCTCCAGCAGGCCTCCGGCCGACGATATCTCCTCGCCCGCCGACCGGAGCTGTACGGAAAGCTCGTCGAGCCCCCGCCCGACGGCGCCAAGCCCGTCACCCTCCCCGGCTGGAAGCGGACGTTCGACGAGCAGCAGTGACCGGGAGACAGGCCCGCCCAGGCCGCCCCGAGCAGCCGGGGCAACGTGCAGTCAACTTTTCCACGTCGCGATGGGCGTTTGCCCGTATAATCATTGTGTCGGCCGGCGGAAGGCCGCGCCCCGCCTCTGAGGGCGGGGTGAGGAAAGTCCGA
>CAZNSB010000297.1:0-6795 GCA_964575155.1 uncultured Planctomycetaceae bacterium
GCGGAGACTCGCCGATCACCCCGGCCGAGCCCACCCAGTATTCCCACCGGACCTTCATGCTCTCCCCCCCGCCCAGCGAGCCGCCGGAAACGCCGACCGCGACCACGGCGCCGACGGCCACCACCGCCGCCAGCCCGCAGGCGGCCAGCACCGCCCGCCGCCGCCGGGCGAAGAACGCCCGCCGCCAGGCCACCACGGCCCCGGCGGCCAGCGCCGCGGCGCCGGCGGCGATGCCCCCCTTGCTTCGGGTGAGGACCAGGGCGGCGCCGGCCAGGGCGGCGCCGCCGCCGGCCACGACCGCCGCCAGCGTCGGCAGGTGCACCTCCCCGCGCACCGGCGGGGCGCGCCGCCGCTGACGCCGGGCGCCCAGGACCTTCCCCACCCCCAGCCCGACCGCCGCCCCGCACAGCACCAGCATCAGCGACGCGAACACGTTCGACAGCCCCAGGTAGCCGAAGCTCGCCGCGTCCCGAAGCCGCCGCTCGAGCATCCGCGCCTGCGGCGTGCCCGCCCGCAGGCCCCGCCCGGCGAGCTGTTCGGCGGGGTCGGCCTGGAAGGTCTCGACGGTCGCGGGGACCTCGAAGGTGGTCTGGACGACGGCCTTGAGCCCCATGGTAGCGGCCAGTGCGGCCAGCACCGCCAGCAGGATCACCCATCGGCTCCTGCGGCGGGCGAGCTGGAGCATGACGAGCCCGGCCAGCAGGATCGAGGCCTGTTCGCCCCACGCGATGAGCGCCCCGCGGGCGTCGGTCGCCTTCCACGCCGAGACGAAGGACCACCCGGCAAAGGCCCCCAGCCCGGCCCCGAAGGCCGCCCCGCCAAGCTGCCACCGCTTCCGGAAGACCTGTCCCACCGCCCACAGGGCCCCCGACGACAGCAGCAGCATCGCGAAGCTCACCCGGGCAAGCTCTTCCGGGGGCCTGTATTGGAACGGCTCCGGGCCGGGCCAGACCAGCGGCGGCGTCCCGGCGACCCGGAAGCCCATCTCCGCCATGAACGGGCGGGCCGACACCGCCGCCAGGATGCAGCCCAGGGCCGCCGCCTCCAGGATGGCGGCCGCGGTCGGAGGGCGGGCGTCGGCGGCTTGTGCGGGCGGGCTCATGGTCTTTGGGCAATATCCGTCGGGCGCAGACGCCGTCAGGGGGCTCCCTACTTCCTGCTCTTGGCGTCGGACGACTCCAGCAGGGCGATCAGCAGCACGATGCCGACCGTCTGGGCGAACACCAGGACCGCGCCGGCGCGGTCCACGTGCGGCAGCAGCGAGGCGCCCACGGCGGTGGCGGCGGCGGCCAGGTAGATCGTCAGCACCGCCTTCCGCGGACCCATCCCCCGCCGAAGCAGCCGGTGGGAAAAGTGCCGCGTGTCGCCCACCACCGGGCTCGCCCGCTCCCGCAGCCGCAACGCCAGCACGCTGAACGTGTCGTACAGCGGCACCGCCATCAGCACCAGAGGCGCGAAGATGCCGTAGTAGCCCGCCTCCGGGCCCCGGCGGTACGTCGTCAGGATGCTCAGGACCGCCAGCAGGTACCCCAGCACCAGCGACCCGGCGTCGCCCATGAAGACCGTCGCCGGCGGAAAGTTGTGGACCAGGAACCCCACCGACGCCCCCAGCAGCAGGCAGAGCCACCCGGCGACGAACAGCTCCCCGGCGGCGGCCGCCGCCGCCAGCAGGGCCGCCGCGCAGATCGCCGCCACGCCCGCCGACAGCCCGTCCATGTGGTCCAGCAGGTTGAAGGCGTTGCAGATGAGCACGATCCACCCCACCGAGAGGATGCTGCTGGCGGGCTCGCCCAGCATGGTCAGCAGGCGGACGTCGCAGAGAAAGACCACCCCGGCGGCGCAGACGACCTGCCCGGCGAGCTTCAGCCAGGGTCCCAGCCGCTTGCGGTCGTCCACGAGCCCGATCGCGTGCAGGGCCACGGCCCCGGCCAGGACGATCAGCATCTCCGGCGTCTTGGCGACCACCCCGCCGACGTGAACGGCCAGGGCCGCCGGCACCCACCCCGGGGTCCCCTGGGCGTTCCACACCGCCGCCAGGGCCGCCACCAGCAGCGCCGGCAGCAGGATCGCCGCCAGCATCGCCGAGCCCCCCAGAAGCGGCGTCGGGCGGCGGTGAAGCCGGTCGCTGGAGGGGTAGTCGATGAACCTCCACGCCGCCGCCAGCCGCTTCGCCAGCGCCGTGCCCAGCAGCGACAGGAAGAAGCTCACCCCCGTCGCGCCGGCGGCCGCCAGGAGAAGGATCATCGCCCGCCCTCCTTCCGGCGCAACTGGGCGGCGAGCCTGCTGCGGGCGGCGGTGAGGAACTCATCGTACAGGCCCGAGGCGTAGTCGGGAAAGGTGTGCGGGCCCGCCCGCCAGGCGCCGCCGGCGTACTCGAGCGTCACCTCCGCGAAGATGCCCCCGCCCAGGTAGATCCGGTGGGCGAAGTCCTTGGTGCTGGCCAGCACCAGCTTGCCCTCGGTCACGTACCCGCAGTCGAGGTTCACCGGGCGGGGGGGCCCGCCGGCGCCCGCGGCGGCGAACTCGGCCTCGATGCCGTTGGTGCCCTGCTTGACGGCGGCGATGGCCTCCGGCGGAACCAGCCGCTCGAACGAGATGAACTGCCGCAGCAGCCCGGTTCCCATCTGCCGCTGGTAGTAGTCGGTGAAGTCGAAGTCCCACACCCGGCTTCTGAGGTCGACGGGTCCGTGATCCCGGCTGAGCCTCTCGCCCGCCTCGCCCAGCAGCTCCCGCCGCCCGGAGAGCATCCCCACGATCAGCTTCGCCGGCGCCGGGGTGGGGAAGGCGGTGGTCATGGAGGGATTTTCGCCCCGGCGGCGGGCCCTGTCAACGCCTCCGGCGGTCCCATGGCGGCCGTCGTGTGCCGCCATGTTGACCGCGGTGGTGGCGGTGCCATGGCGGCCGTCGTGTGCCGCCATGTTGATCCACCCAACGCCGGCCTGCTCGCTTCAGCGAGCAGGTTGCCCTCACCGGCGCCTTCGCCGGATCAGCGCCAGGCCTCCCAGCACCACGAGCACCGCGGAGGCGGGCTCGGGCACCGGCGCCCCGTCGCCGCCGCCGCCGGTGACCTTCCAGCCGAAGGCGTTGGCGATGGCGGCCAGGTCCAGCACGTCCACCTCGCCGTTGAGGTCGAAGTCGCTGGTCATCCAGTTCACGGCGTCGTCCTTGCGGCCGAAGTTGTTGGCGAGGTTGGCCAGGTCGAGGACGTCCACCTCGTCGTTGAGGTCGGCGTCGCCCTTGTGGCCGGTCCAGTTCGTCGTGCCGGTCATCACCAGCGCGGCGGTCGTCCCGCCGATCTGAAGGTCGGCGTCGGTGACGTCGTAGTGGTCGGCGACGTTGGAGGCCATCGCGTCGCTGAGGATGACGGTCGGGGTCCCGCTGGCGCCGCCGGCGGCCGTCAGGAAGGTGGCGTTGACGTTGCCCGGGATGCCGGCCGAGCCCGGCGTGAAGGCCGCGCTGGGCACCGGGAGGTTCAGCACGAGCTGGCAGTTGTCCAGGGTGGCGACGCCGGCGACGGTGACGTAGTCGTGGTCCACGCCGGGGGCGCCCGTGCCCTTGGTCACGTCGATCCGCAACTGGCCGTACTCCACCACCGTCCCGCCGGCGGCCACGCTGCCGAAGGCGAGGTTGCCGGGGCTGATGTCGATCCGCCCGACGCTGTCGCCGGGGCTCAAGGCCGCCTGGGTGAGGCCGCCGTTATAGGCGGGCGTGAACTTCAGGGTGGCGATGCCGCCGCCGACCTCGTAGTCCAACTGGATGTCTCCGTTGCCGCTGACCACGGTGGCGAACGTCCACGTCCGGGCCCGGTTGGACTTCATCCACCACTTGCTGCTGAGGTGCAGGGCGGTGGCCCCGCCCATGCGGGACTCGTCGGTGTAGACGCGGAAGGTCCCGTTCTCGATCTCCACGGTGCCGATCCGGTTGCCGGAGTTCCCGACCGTCACCAGCCCGCCCTGGCTGATGCTGGTGACGCCGGTGGCGGAGCTGTTGAAGGCCTCAAAGTCGTTGGCGTCGCCGATGATCAGCTTCTTGCCGACGAAGTCGATCATGCTGTTGATCGTCAGCTCGTACTGGTCTTCGACGGCGATGCGGCCCTGGCTGCCGTCCGTCGTGATCGTGCCGGCGGCCACGTCCGCCCTGTTGGAGTGCCAGCCGTAGTTGCTGGCGGGCGTCAGGCGGGTGGTGTCGTTCAGTACGATCTTGTTGAACTGGTCGTAGTCCTTGTAGGTGATGATGTAGTTGGCGTTGCCCTCGGCCGCCGCGGGGATGGTCAGGTCGCCGTAGGGGATGATGGAGGAGCCGCTCTCGAAGTCGAAGTCGGCCCCGCTGGTGACGTGCAGGTTGTTGCTGTAGCGGAGCCCGCCGCCGGCCTTGACGTGGACGCTGCCGCTGGCGAGGTTCTGGTCCAGGTAGAACCCGGCGCCGCTGTTGATGTTGACCTGGGAGCCGGCGGCCAGGGCGCCGGGGTCCTCCACGTCCAGGTAGCCGGCGTTGACGTTGAGTGTCTTCTTCGAGGGAATCGCGCCGGCGTTGTAGAGCAGCAGCCGGTAGGGCCCGTCCTTCTCGATGTTGCCGGCCTGGTTCACGATGGCGCTGGCGTAGAGCCTGAAGTCGCCGGGGCCGACGAGGTGGATGTCGCCGGTGGCGTCGAGGCAGCCGGCGCTGTTGACCTGGAGCCTTCGGCTCTTCTGCATGGCCAGGGAGAAGCCCTCGCCGGCGGTGTACTCGTGGATGGTGCCGGTGATGGAGAGGTTGGCGTCCACGCCGCCGATGCCGCCCCAGACCTGCTCGCCGACCCCGCCGCCGTTGCCGCCGGCGCCCGGGCCGTACCACTCCTCCGCGCTGTAGGTGCCCACGACGCCCTTGAGGGCCTGGGAGCCGCCCTGGATCTGCCCCGGCGTGGGGGTGGCGATCGCCGTCACGCTGGCGTCCAGCACGCAGTTGTCATAAAGCTGGAAGACGCCCGTGCCGGGGGCGAAGGCGGTGTTGCTGACGATGCTGCCGCCGCCGACGATCTTCAGGACCGAGGCCGCCCTCAGGTTGATGGGCTTGGTCTCCGTGGAGTCGATGGTCAGCATGGCCCCTTCGATGTTGATCGGCCCGGCGACGCTGGTCAGGACGGCGTCGGCGCTGCTGCCGCCGCCGCTGGTGGGGTCGGTGTACAGCCCGGCGCCGTGGACGTTCACCGTCCCGTCGCTGAGGGCGCCGTCGGCGGTCACGCGGACGTAGTGGTAGTACCCGTCGCGCCGGTAGGCGGTGGAGCAGTCCACCCGCGTCCCGCCGGCGTAGTCGTTGGCGGCGTTCTTCACGTAGATCCGGTTGTTGGCGATCTCCGTGGTCCCGCCCAGCAGGAAGTAGGCCTCGCCGTCGCCGGTGATCCTGCCGTCCAGGGTGAGGGTGCCGCTTTGGTTGTTGCCCCTGGGGCACTGGAAGATGGCCGTGCCGGCCTCGAGGGTGGCGGTGCCGCTGTAGGCGATGCTCTTGCTGCTGGCCGACTTGAGCTGCGTCCCGTGCTCAAAGGTCAGGTTCCTGTCGAAGCTCGCGGAGAAGGACAGTATCGAGTCTTTCTCGGCGTAGTAGGCCCCGCGGCTCTTGAGGGTGACCGTGCCGCCGGTGTTGCTGCTCAGGGCGTTGGCGTTGCCCATGACAAGGGCGGCGGTGCCGGAGTGGGTGTCGATGTCGATGTCGCCGGCGAAGCCGCGGTTGTCGCCGTAAAGCCCCAGCCCGCAGCCGCCGCCGCTGGTGGCCTGGAGGATCAGCTTGCCGGTGCCGCTGATGTCGGCCTTGTAGTTGTTGGTTTCGTTGTTCTGCGTGCAGCGGATGTGCACGGTGCCGTTGTCGATGAAGGCCGTCGCGCCCGCGCCGACGTCCTTGGCGCTGGACACGTCGATGGTGGCGCCGTCTTCGAGGGTGAGGTCCCAGACGGCGTTCTTATTGAAATCGATCCGGCCGGCGGAGGTGATGGAGGCGGGGTTGATCGTCTGGGTCGCCCCGACCCTTATGGCGGTGCCGGCGGCCATGGTGATCGTCCCGGTGCCGAACGCGCCGTCCTTGGTGATGTACACGGCCCCGGCGGTGATGTCCCAGCCTCCGGAGAAGTTAGGGTTGCTGTGGCGCAGGTGCACCGTCCCCGCCTCGGTCTTGGTGATCAGCCCGGTGACGCTTCCGGGCGTGTGGTCGCTGATCTCCCCGTCGAGGTAGCAGCCGCCGTAGTTCCAGCAGGAATGGATCTTCAGCTCCGAGGCCGACTTGACGGTGATGTCGGAGTTGGTGACCACGTCGTCGACGTTGATCCGCAGCGTCCCGCCGTCGAGCTGAAGCGCCGCGGACTGGCTGATGGTCTTGTCGTTGATGTAGAAGGTGCCACTGCCGGTGATGTCGATCAGGGCCACGTCGGCGACGGTGGTGGTGATGGCGATGTTGGCCGTCACCTGGACGCCGTCGATCGTGACCACGTCCGCGCCCCCGGTGGGGCTGCCCGGAAAGTGCCCGTCCGTGACGTTCCACGTCGTCGAGCTGTCCCAGTTCCCGGCGACGGCGTCGTCGTAGCTCGCCGCCCGCACTTGCCCGCCCACCGCCAGCGCGCACACCAAGAATGCCAGAGTTGCAGTTTGCCTTGCCATGTCAGACCTCCTCAATAGATCCGTCCTTTTACGATAGGCCGTATACCCGCGTGCCGACTGAGAGGTGCAAACACCCATGCTGAATACTGACCATTATTATACGCAAAATCCCCAACCTGTCAACCCCCTATGTTCCCGCCCCCCCCCAAAAAAAAAGGGCAAGCCGCCCCGC
>CAZNSB010000298.1:0-6789 GCA_964575155.1 uncultured Planctomycetaceae bacterium
CAACTCCCCCGAACAAGTCAGGCCTAATCACTAATCAAGACCTGACCCCGCTGAGCGCCAACTCCCCCGAACAAGTCAGGCCTAATCACTAATCAAGACCTGACCCCCGAGAGACCGGGCCTAATCACTAATCAAGACCTGACCCCGCTGAGGACGCCAACTCCCCCGAACAAGTCAGGCCTAATCACTAATCAAGACCTGACCCCGCTGAGGAACAAGTCGGGCCTAATCACTAATCAAGACCTGACCCCCAAGAGGCCCGCGAGATCGAGATTGAGATTGGAGGACTACTTGCGGGCGGTGGGGGCCGGGGCGATCTTGACGCGGACGCGGAAGTACTGCTTGGCCCGGCCGGCGAGGGCGTGGAGGCAGTCCGGGCCGTCGAAGGTCAGCAGCGGCGCCTCGCCAAGGAAGTAATCGCAGGGCCTGCTCTCTGCGGCGCCGACGACGACGAGGCGCTGCTTGCCCCGGCGGGCGATGTAGGCGAGGTGCCTGCCGTCGGGGCTGAAGAGGATGTCACTGACGCCGTCGTACTCCCGGCCGCCCTTGCCGTCGAGGACGATCTTCACCTTCTTGCCCGCGAAGGCGGCATAGGCCACGCGTTTGCCGTCGGGGCTGAAGAGGGGCGTCTCGTCCATGATCGCCTCATGCGGCGGGCCGGCGACGCCGTCGACGACGACGGTGCGCTTCTTCCCGCGCTGGGCGACGTAGGCGACGCGTTTGCCGTCGGGGCTGAAGAAGGTTTCGGCGACCATGATGCCGTCGCAGGGGGGGGCGGCCTTGCCGTCGACGACGACGCACCACTGGTCGGCCCGGCTGCCGACGTAGGCGAAGCGCTTCCCGTCGGGGCTGAAGTGCAGGAGGTACACGTCGTCGTAGCCGGGCTGGGCCTTTCCGTCGACCACGGCGAAGCGCCTGCCGCCGCGCTGGGCGAGGAAGCCGAACCGGCCGCCCCGCGGCGCGAAGACCGGCGGGCGGACCTTCTCGTAGGGGGCCAGGGCCCGGCCGTCCAGGACGATCCGCTCGCCGCCGTCGCTGCGGATGATGTAGGCGCGGTGCTTCCCGTCGGGGCTGAAGCTCAATACGGCGCTGAGCAGGGGCGTGACGGTCTCGGTGGCCTTGGCGCCGGCGGCCGTCGGGCGCGTCACCACGAGCGCCTTTCCCTCCCGCCGGGCCGCAAACGCCACCCGCGACGAGTCCGGGCTGAAGACCATGCTCTTCACGGAGACCTCGTCGTAGCCGCCGGCCTCGGCGCCGTCGAGGACGAGCAGCTCGTTCTCGCCGCGGGTGGCGGCGTAGGCGTAGTGCCCCCCGTCGGGGCTGAAGCGGAGGGAGCCCTTTCGGACGCCGTCGCAGGTCTTGTCCTCGCGGCCGTCGACGACGACCCGCCAGGTCTTCTTGACGCGGGCGACGTAAGCCAGGCGGGCCCCGTCGGGGCTGAAGACGGGGCGCTCGCCGCGCGTATCGGGTTCGGGGAACTGGCGGTTGCGGATCTCGTCGTAGGCCTTTCCCTCGACGCCGTCGAGGACGATGCGTGCCCGCTCCTGGGAGGTCCGCACGCCGCCGGCCTTTGCCAGCTCGCGGAAGCTCATGCCCACGTAGGCGGCGCGTCGGCCGTCGGGGCTGAAGAAGGGGCCGTCGATGAGGGCGTAGGGCTTTCCCTTTCGCCCGTCGACGACGGCGGCCATGGTCCCGCTTCCGCGGACGGCCTCGAGCAGGGGCGGCAGCCCCGCGGCGCCGCGGTGGACGGCGTAGGCGACCCGCCGGCCGGTGGGGTCCACCGTCACCGATGCCGTGACGACGTTGTCGGGGAAGGTCCCCAGCGGCGTCTCCTGTGTGGCGAGGGTGACGGGGCGAGCCGGCGAGCCGGCCCCGCCCGCCCACGCCGGCAGCGGCGTCGCGGCAAGCCAGCCCGCCAGGCACAGCCATCGGGCCTGGCGCGTCCTGAATGCGTTTGACATGATCGCGGTCCTTTCCAACAACCCTGGCCACGGCTCAGCCGGGGGGTCTTCCGCCCGGAGCCGTGGCGGTCGCCGGGCGGGTCTGTCCGGCCGGGGTCGCCTGGCCGACCAGGTGGATCAATCGGTTCGCCCGCCGCATGGAGTGATACTCGCGCACCTCGGCGGCGAGGCGGCGGTACCGGCTGGCGAGGTCCAGCGCCTGGCGGCGTTGCCCCGCCGTCAGCAGCCGGTGCACGGCGGACTCGACGGCCCCGTAGGGCAGCTTGCGGAAGACGGCCTCGGCCCGGCGATCCCGGGCGGGCGCGGGGGCGACCCAGTCGTCGGGCGCGTAGTCCCGCAGCCGCCGGCCCAGCTCCTCGGCGCCCAGCCGGACGGGATCGGCGATGCGGGCGCGGGCCTCGGTGGCGGCCTGGGCCACCCACGGATCGTCCGGGAACAGCCACGTCAGGGCTTCGTAGAACATGATGGACTCGCCCTTTGGCGCGGCCCGATCGTAGGCGTCGTAGAGGATCCAGTGTGTCCGCCAGTTCGTGTCTCGGGCCATGAATCGCGCCAGCTTCTTCCGCTGGTCCTGCCTGCCGGCCATCAGGTCCAGTTGACAGGTGAGTTGGAGGTGCTCCTTGTAGGCCTTCCAGCCGGCGGGGGCCCTGCCGGCGACCTCCCGGACGGTGACGGGCTGCCGGCGGAGGAGGCGGGCATAGGCGTCCACCAGGAACCCCATGCCGATGCGGTCGATCTGCTTGCGCCGGCCGTCGAGGACCTGCCGCAGCCAGTCCTGTCGTCCGGCCTGGGCGGCGCAGACGGCGGCCTTGACGAGGATCCAGGGCCGTTCCGGCTCGCCGGGGCGGTGGTAATGGAAGGAGCGTCGGTAGACGGGGACGGCCTCGGCGCAGCGTCCCATGTTCCGCAGGGCGTCGCCCAGCAGGTGGGCGCACCAGGCGGCCTTGGGCAGGTCCCGGCGGCGGGCCTCCGACTCCATCAGCGGGCGAAGCAGGGCGGCGACCTGGTCGTAGTATCCCAGGTTGTAGAGGTATCGGGCGAGGTCGCTGGTCGCGTCATACTTTCCGCCGCGTCCGACCAGGTAGCGGTCCCTCACGGCGGCGACGGCCAGACTGGCGGCCAGGTCCGCGTCCAGATACACCTCGTCATACGCCTCGGCGAGGTGGTACAGCAGCCAGTGGCTGTTGGGGTTCCGCCGGGCCGCGGCCGTCGCCCGTCGGACCAGCGCCGGGGATCTCGCGGACTTCGGCCCATGAGCCAGGAGCCTTTCCAGCAGCTCGACGTGCTCTCCGCCCGTCATCCGGTCCGCCTGGGCCATCCACCCGCCATGCGCGGCGGCGAGCTCCTTGTCGGGGCACTTGTCCGGCCGGAAATCGGTCAGGGCGGACAGGACCAGGTAGCTCTTGCAGGCGAGTGCCTTCTGGCGGTTGTACTCGGCCGTGTCCCCGTCCCGCCACCACTTCTGATTTCCGTACCAGTAGCGGACGTCGGCGAAGCCCGGGTCCCGCCGGAGGATCTGGCGGTACAGGTCGAACTCCTCCTGCCCGCGCTGCTCGGCGAACGCCGCCCGCCCCAGGTCCACGATCGACTGGTGATGCTTGCAGCGCTTGCGGTGCAGGTGCTTGACGAGCGCCTCATTGGGCTCGTGGCCGAAGTGGCGGATGGCGTGGCAGCTCATCTCCCCCAGCAGGTCGAAGTACTCCCTGGGGCGGGCGAAGTGTTTGCTGTGCGTCAGCTTGCCGGCTGCATCGAATATCTCCAGCGCCCCGGTGTACCCCAGCCTCGTCCGCTTCAGCAGCCCGCCCACGCCGTGCGTCGCCGCCCAGTCCCGCACGGCGAACCGGACCACGTCCGGGTCGTATCCCTCGACCATCTTGGCCATGTACCTTCGCGCGCGCTTGAAGACGAAGTAGGCGTGCCGGGCGCAGTAGTTGCCCGGGGACCAGTCCAGGTCGTTTCCCAGCAGGAAGGCGAAGGCGTTGGCCTCGGCCGGTTCGCCCACCTCGCCCTCGCTGGCCCAGCGGAAGGGCAGCGAGAGGTGGTTGTGCCCCGCCGTCGCGAAAGGCGCGTGCCCGAACGCCGGCCAGCGCGCAGCCAGCTCCTTGAGACTGTAATCCCGCAGGGGCAGCGGCCTGGCCAGGGCCAGCGGCAGCGGTCTGCCCGGGCGCGACGCCGGGCGGGTCGGCGGCGGCGCCCGGGGCGGTGCGGTCTGTCCGCCCGCCAGCACGCCCGCGGCGAGGGCGCAACAGGCACCCGCCAGCGACCGCCATCGGGCCTGACGCGCCCTGTGTGCGTTTGACATGACCGCGGTCCTTTCCAACAGCCCTGGCCACGGCTCACGGCTTGGCAAGCAAGCCGCCTGCCCCTGCCTACCTGCGCCAGGCAGGCAGGGGCCACCCGTCAGTGAATTGTACTGCCTCTGCCACGTTGGACCAGAGCCTTCGCTTGACCTCCCCGGGGAAGTGCTGCGCCGCGCCTCTGGCGGTCCTTCACAGTCGATTCCGCCGGTGCCATGGCGGGCGCCGTTTCCCGCCATGCGGGCAAACCGGCCGGTCGTGTCGCCCTTGTCCCCTTGTCGTGGTTGATCCGGCGTATGCCCCCGGGTGCGGCAACGTACAGGCTGGTTCCGCTTCGGCAGATGGCCTTGCCCGAAGCGCCCATCCGGGTGATCGATCCGTCGGCAAGGCTTACACGAACCAGGTGTGTCTGGTGGCCGAGGGTGACGTACAGCCCTTTGCCGATCTGCGCCGATCTCCAGCAGTTGGGCCAGTTGCCTCCCGGAGCGTCAGGCAGGGCCAGCGGCACCCGCAGGCAGTGATCTCCCACGTCGTAGACGTGCACGCCGATGCCGCACTGGCAAAGAGTGACATAGAGGCTCCGTCCGTCCTCGCTGAGCGACAGGGAGGTCGGAATGCTTGCGTCGTCGCCGCGCTCGAACCTCGTGTCGCCGATGCTCGCCAGGTGATCGTATCGGTCCTCCGCCAGGTCGTATTCAGCCAGGAGCGGCCCGGAGTAGAGTTGCTTGAGCGGGTTGGAAGGACCGGCCGCCGTCGGCGGGGCCTCCGCGCCGGCCTTTCGAGCCCCGCGCTGGATGGCCAGGTAGAGCTTCCGCCCGTCCGGACCTGCCAGGACGCCGCCAATGCCCTTGGCCCCCGTCGGGTAGGGCACGCGCAGGGGCTCGAGGCTGCGGGCGTCGATCCTGTAGAAGGCGGCCTCGTTGCTGGCATAGTAGACTTCGCTGCCCGAGGGTGCCGCCGCCAATTGACCCTGATCCGGCATCTTCAGCCGAGTGGGTGGACCGGGCTCATCGAGATCGAACACCATCAGGTTTCCCGCAAATATTTCGTTGGCAAAGAGTCTCCCTCCAGCCACGGCAATGGAGCCTATCCAGCACGGATGCAGCCTGCCACGCTGGAAGCAGGCAGTGCCCTGCCGCGTTGGCGAATGGAACGCGGGGTGCTTGGAGACATTATCGAACTGCCACAGGAGCCGTCCCGTCCTCTCGTCCAGGGACAGGATTCGCGCGTTATCGGCCAGGTAGATGCGGCCGCCGTGGCAGAGGATGTGGTCGGGCGTCATGCCCGCCGCCAGGCGATCGCCGTCCCAGCGGTACAAGTCGCCGCGGGCCCGGCAGCCGGCCGACACCGCCGACAGGATCGCCAGAGCCAATGCCGACCATTTCATGTCCCTGCCTCCATCCCGGGCGAACATCTCTTGGAGCCCGTTGTGGATTCCGAGCCGCCGAGGCCGACCCGAACGCCTGCCCGCAAGAGAGACGCCGTGCGCACCGGATATTTCGACGCGGGAGCCTGCGATTGGTTCCCATCGGTTATTCCGCCGGCGGCCCTTCACCGCAGGCCCCCCACTCGCCCCGCCGGCAGGAAAGATCTCGCCGGTCCAAGCGGACTCGCGACATGGAGGCGGCGTAACCGGCGGCGAACTGTTTACATCTGCGGGCCTCAAGACCTCCGTGTCGCCGGCGCCTATCCAGCCGGCGCTAAACTACTCGCAACGCAGGCCGTGCGCTGGACGCCAGGGGCCTGGTTCGTCATTGGCTCCGAGAAGGTTTCTGGCGGCGGTTCCGAACAGGGCCCTCGACGATGACGTTGTGGTTATATCGGGCTGGAGGTAGAATTGCGTGCGCGGCCTGGATCGCGCGGGCGGGTGTCTTCCGGCGCGGCCATTGAGGGCCGCTGTCCTGTGAGTCCGGACGGTTGGAATCGACGGCGTCTGCTTGCACCGCGCTCAGGCAGGACAGCCCACGAGAGACCCCGGCATGCTACGCCCGCGGAAGACGGGCTCGTTCAGGTGCGCGGCTATGCACAGGCAGACCAAGGCGGCGACATTCGCACACGCACTGTGCGTCTATCCCTATCGGCAGGAGCTCAATGAGGCGGGGTTCTTCCCGCCGCTGGGGCTGGAGTTCATCGCCGCCGTCCTCCGGCCGTATGCGCAGTCCCTCGACCTGGTCGACTTGCGCGGGGAGACCGCCCGAACGCGGGACTTCCTCCGGCCCCAGACCGACCTGATCTGCTTTTCCGTCAACTGGGATCGTGACCGGCAGTTCCTGGAAGAGGAGATCCACTCCGTGCCGCCGGGCATCCTGACGGTCGTCGGCGGGCGGCACGCGACCGAGTGTCCGGAGCGGTGGCTGGCGGAGTTCCCCAACGTCGATGCGGTCGTCCGCGGCGACGGGGAGGATGCGATGGAGGAGATCTGTCGGCGCGTGCCGATGGAGCGGATCGCCGGGGTGAGCTTCCGCACAGACGGCCGCATCCACCACAACCCCAACCGCAGGGCGAGCGCGCTGCGAGATGATCTCTACCCC
>CAZNSB010000299.1:0-6743 GCA_964575155.1 uncultured Planctomycetaceae bacterium
GGTGGGGCTGCTGGTCCTGGCGGTCGCCGACGGGGGCAGGCGATGGCTGTGGGTGGTGCTGGCGGCGGCGGGGCAGTTGCCGTTTGCCGCCCTCTCGGCGGGCGTGCTGGGCTGGCGGCGGGAGCGTTCGGGCGAGGCCGGCTTGCCGGGGCGCTTGTACGTGCAGGATGCGGCCGTGGGGCTGGCGGCGGGGGCGTACCTGGCGACGCGGATGCTGGCCTGGCCGGCGACGGGGCGGGCGGTGGTGATCGCGTCGCTGGCGGTCCTGACGGCGGCGGTCCTGGCCGGGGCCCGGGCCGCCGGCCGCCTCCGACGCCAACTCAAATGGGCCACGGCCGCGGCCGCGGTCATCCTGGCGGTGGCGCTGGTCTGCACCGGGGCCGGCCGGGCCGGGCACGCCGCCCTCGGGCCGGAGGTCGCCATCGGGGCCTCGCTGACGGCCTTCCAGCAGCGGGGGGGATTTGTGGGGTTTCTTCCCCGGGGGGCGGGCGTGGCGGCCGACGACGCGCTGGCGGCCGTGGCCGGCCAGCTCATCCGCTCGCGCCCGGGCCGGTGGTGGGCCGTCCCCGGCTCACAGCCGGGAATCCTCAAGGACCTCCCCCGGGGCGTCCGCCTGGGCGTGTACTTCCCCGAGCCGGCCATGGGACGCCTGCCGGCCTATCGCAACGCGCCCGAGGGGGGCGACTTCCAGCGGAACCTGAACGTCCACACGCAGCGGCTGGACGGGATCTACCTCGGCGGCCTGCCGGCCGACCACCCCGACGCCTGGTGCCTGTACAACGAGGACGTGATCGGGCGGTGTCTTGACCACCTGGCGCCGGGTGGGTTGATGATCGTGCACGCGCGGGCCCACGGGCGCAGGCTGGGGGACCTGCTGGCGGTGGCGAAGACGTTCTGGTCGGCCGCCGGGGACGGGGAGGCGGCGGTGTGCATCACCGGCGGCGGGGCGGAGCTGCTTCTGGTGGCCCGCCCCTGGCCGGGGGCGCGCCGGCCGGTGCTGGCGCCGCTTCTGGGCCCGCAGGCGGCGGTGCTCCCGCTGGGCGAACTCGCCGAGGACCTCCCGGGGACGAGGCTGCGGGCGATCAGCCTGCTGGCGCCGCGGCGGCGGGGAAAGACGGAGCTGACGCTCTCCGGGCTTGCTCACTGGATGGGGCGCGCCGGCCGGTAGATTTCCCGCCCGCCTTCTTGTCCGGGGGGCATTCGTATCCTACGGTACCAGTGGTATTGTGGCCCGGCCAGGACGGCTGGGCCGCAGGGTGAGTCCCCGAAAGGGCAACCCGCCGGGAAGTGAGCTTCCGATCCCCCTGCCGGGGGGACCGGCAGACGCCGGCGGGACGCAAAGCCGCAGGTCCTTTCGGGCGCCGCCGGGTGCGGTCGATCGTGCCCGTCGGCCCCGAGGACGGCTGGGCTGCCGAAGGGACGCGATCGCCGGATCGCCGCAAGGCTTTCCCGGGCAAAACTTTGCGGCAAGCACCGGCGGGCTTCTGCCTCTCTTCCCAGCCCCGCTTTGATTTGCGGCATCTTAGTTAAGAGGCCCTTGGGCGTGGACGATACTCCCTGTGCAGGAAATGTCAGCCACCGGTCCGGTTGTGTCCCGCCGGCGGTGCTGGAGAACTGAGATGCAGCCGCGCCGAAGGGAGGTGACTGGTCGAAGGCAATGCGGAAGTGAGGTGTGCCCAATACTCTCCGTTTCAGCGGCCTGGGGGGCGGAAAACCCGCCGCAGGCGAACCCCCCGCGCCCCCGGCCGAGCCATATGCTCTAGGAAATCGCAGTGTTCGGAAACAGGAACAAGGTAGGCATCAGACAGCTTTGGAGGTCGAATCGATGAACGACAGGAAAGGCTTCACACTGGTTGAGATTCTGATCGTCGTGATCATTCTGGGCATCCTGGCGGCGATCGTCATCCCGCAGTTCACGGAGGCTTCGAACGATGCCCGCGAGTCGGCGCTGACGTCGGACTTGCAGACGCTCCGCAGTCAACTGGAGCTGTACAAGGTCCAGCACAACGAGAAGTACCCGGACCTTGACGAGAACGACGCTGCGGACACGGCCAACTTCGTGAATCGCCTGACCGGGCGGACCGACCAGGACGGCAAGATCAACGCCGCCGGCGCGTACGGCCCGTATCTCCAGAAGTTCCCCAGCAACCCGTTCATGTCCACCAACCAGCAGACGGTGAACTTCGGGGCGGTGGACGGCACGGGCGACGGGACCAGTGGCTGGCACTTCAACACAGCCGGCGGCAAGTTTCAGGCGAACGATAACGCGGCCCACGCGGCCCTGTAGTGGCATTCGGCCGGCGGCTCCGAACGCGGGCCCTCGGGCCGCGTTTGGGGCTCGCCCGGCCGAAAAAAGCCTCGTCCGACCGGGCCTGGAGTCCTCCCGCGGCGCAGCGCAGCGGCGCCGCCGGGGGGCTCCAGGCCGTCCCGGCCGGACGAAGCCGTTGGCCGACGGCGGGAAGCTCGCACGGGCGGCCGCGCCGGCCCCCGGGCGTCTGTCGGCGCAGCTTTAGTCAGGCGGCGGCCAGGAGCCTCCGCCCAAGGAAAAGGATTGGAGTCATGCCCATTCGTATTCAGAGGGCCTTCACGCTGGTTGAGCTGCTGATCGTGATCGTGCTCCTGGGCATTCTGGCCGCCATCGTCCTGCCGGGGTTCTCCACCGCTTCGGCCACCGGCAGGGCCAGCATGCTGGCCGATGATCTCCGCGTGCTTCGCACGCAGGTGCAGATCTTCAAGTCTCAGCACGTGGGCGTGGCCCCGGGCTACCCCGACGGCGACCCCACCGGCGCGCCCGCGGAGGCGGCCTTCATCGCGCAGATGACCAAGGCTTCCAAGCTGGACTGCTCCACCGCCGACGTGGGCACCCCGGGGTACGACTACGGCCCGTATTTCCGGGCGATTCCGGCCAACCCGTTCAACGGCAAGAGCACCGTCCAGGTCCTCGCCAATGGCGCCGCGTTCCCGGCCGCCGGCGACAACAGCCACGGGTGGGTTTACCAGCCCGCCACCTTGACCTTCAAGGGCGACTGCACCGGAAGCGACCAGAAGGGCACGGCATACTTCGAGTACTAGAGATGAAGGATCGCGTCGGGAAACATCCCACCGGCATCACCCTGGCCGAGACCCTCCTGGCCGCCGCCATCCTGGCTATGGCCGTAGCCGCCGTGATCATGCCTTTCACCGCCGGCGCCCAGTGCACCGCGGAGGACGCCCGGCTGACTCTGTCGGTGAGTCTGGCCGAGGGGCTGATGGAGGAGATTCTCTCGAAGTCGTTCACCGACCCCGACGGCAAAGAGACCGGCGAGAGCAGCCGCTCGAAATGGGACGACATGGACGACTACCACGGCTATTCCGAAAGCGCAGGAGACATCACCGCCTACGACGGCGCGGCGGTGACGGACCCGGCGGCGACGGGGCTGACCCGGCAGGCGGCCGTGGAGGGCGTCTACGTCGCCGGGCAGGACACCGAGCAGCCACCGACGTTCCTCCGGATCACCGTCGAGGTCCAGTACCGCGGCCGGCCCCTGGCGACGCTGCGCCGGCTGGCGTATGCCAACGAATAAGGAAGGAGCCCGGCGGTGCCCGCCAAGCACACCGAAAAGGCCTTTACCCTCCCCGAGCTGGTGATCGCAGTGAGCATCACCGCGGTCATCGCCCTGGCCGTGGCCGGGCTGGCCGCCGCGCTGACCCACGCCCACGGCACGACCGACACCATGCGGGAGTCCATCCAGTCTGCCCGGCTGGCGATGATGAAGATGGAGACGGCCCTTCGCACGGGCAAGCTGGTCCCGTCGGCCTCGGCCGGCAGGCTGGTCGTGTGGACCGGAGACGAAAACGAGGACAAGCAGATCAACGTCGCCGAGATCGTGCTGTTCAAGCACGACGCCGGCGACGGGACCATCCAGCGCCGGCAGGTCGTCTTCTGCCCCACCATGCCTCCCGAGACCAGGGAGGCCCTCAATCGCAGCTACACCCTCGAAGAGGTCACCGACGGCGCCGACGTCGAAGACGAGCTCAATCGCCCGGAGTATGCAAGTTACCTCTCCGCGCCCGTCCTCGCGACGGGCGTGACGGGCTTCGAGATGGGCACCGACGTCGATCCCCCCCAGTCCCGTCTGGTCCTGCTGCAGGTGGCGGTCGGACCGGCCGATCAGCACATCACGCTCTCCAACGCCGTCCAGCTTCGCGCCGACGCGACCGGATACGTCAGCAAGGTGCAGGGCTCGTGGGTCCTGAACCTTCCCTAGCGCGACCGCAGGAGATTCGCCGTGTCCAGAACACGCAAAGACGCCGGATTCGCCCTGGTGCTGGTGCTGATCCTCGTCGCCGTCGGGGTCATCCTCGGCATGTCGTATGTTTCCTCGGCGTCGCTGCACATGAGCGCGTCGAAGAACTTCCGGCTGCTTGCGCGGGCGCGGTACCTCGCTGAGTCCGGCCTCCAGCACGCGATGCACGTGCTGCGGGACGACCCCTCCCAGCTTGACGGGTCCGTCGCCAACCCCCTCGGGCCGTACTACGTGGACGGGACGTCGGATGCGTACACCTTTTCCGCCGAGCCCGTGGCGGGCTCTCCCGACCGGTACACCCTCACCGCCACGGGCGTGGTGGGGAATGCCCGCGACACGGCCTCGATGACGGTGCGTCACGGCGGCGACACGATCCAGGTGAACCACGGCCTGCTGGTCGGAGGGGCGGTGATGGAGCTGCCCGAGGCGTTGACCATTCATGGCGATTTCCACGCCAACGGGCATTTGCACAACATGGCCTTCATTAACGGCGACGCCAGCGCCACCGACGGCCTGGTGGATCCCCAAGGGCGGATCACGGGGACTACCAACGGCAGCGCGGCGCCGGCGCAGGTGCCGTCGATTGACTATACCCACTACGTCAGCTACACCATCGACGACACCACCTACAACGCGGCGCCGTTCACGGGCGACACCCTCCACATCAACGACCCGCTGGCCAGGGGCGGGGCCGTCACCGAACAGAACATCGGCGGCGTGGTCTACCTGACACCCGACGACGGCGACACCGTCACCCTCTCGGCAAACCTGGACTTCACCGGCACGCTGATCATCGACGGGGACATCCTGTTGGGCGGGCAGGGCATCGCCCTCACCGCCGTCGAGGGTTTTCCGGCCATCGTCGCCTCCGGGGCCCTGCTGGTGACCCGGAATGCCAGGAGCGTTACCATCAACGGGGTGGTCGTGGCCAACGAAGGGGTCATGGTCTCCGGCGGAGACATCAAGAACTCCAGCACCACGATCAACGGCGCGCTGGTTTGCAGGGAACGTGGCTACCAGGTGGCCATGAACGGCACCCACACCCTCACTTACGACCAGCAGCGGGCCCTCCTGTACGATTTCGGCCAGACCCAGGCCCAAGCCCCGGTGGTGATCCTGGAGTGGCGGGACTGAACAAGCATAAGCAATTACCTGGTAAGGAGCTAGAAATGAAGACGGAGAGCCGCCCAGCCACGGTCGTCGTGGACGGGTACACGCGGTTCTGCCTGACGGGGATCATGGTGCTGCTGACGCTGCTGCTGATCGGGCTCTGGGCCGGCGGGCCCGGCCTGGTCGATGAGAGCGGCGCGGCGGCGCGGGCGGCCGAGAAGGCCGGCAAGGGCATCCCCGACTCGGGCGCCCAGCGCATGGCGATCATTCGCGAGTCCCAGTCCACCAACCGCAAGCTCGACACCATCATCAGCCTGCTGCAAAGCGGGAAGCTAGAGGTCGTTGTGACCAATCTGGAGGCTGGCGATGCCGCGCGAAAAGCCACAAGCCCTTCGGGCAAATAGGACGGCGCGCGGGCGGGTGTGCCTGTCCTGCCTGATCCGCCCTCGGGGGTGGGCTTTCACGCTGGCGGAGATGATCGTGGTGATCCTCATCATGGCCATCATCGCGGTGATGGTGATCCCCCGGGCCATCGGCACCTCCGGCCTCCAGGCCCGCTCCGCCGCCCGACTGGTCATGTCCGACCTGGAATACGCCCAGAATCAGGCCATCGTCACCCAGGCCGACATCACCGTAAGTTTCAGCACGGCGGGGAATTCTTACACCGTCTCTAACGAAAGCGGGCCCCTGATTCATCCGATTACCAAACAGGTGTACACGGTTGACTTCGACGCGCAGAAGGGCCTGGACAGTGTCTCCATAAGCTCTGCGTCTTTCGACGTCGGGTCGGCGGTTACGTTCGACCCGCTGGGTGCGCCGAGCCCGGACGGGACGGTGACGGTGGTCGCCGGGACGCACACGTACCGCGTCACCGTCGCCCCGATCACCGGGCGGGTCAGCGTGAGCGAAGGGCCGTAGGAAACGGTAATGTTTGGCGTCTTCTCCAGGAACAGGTTCGGTGCCATCGGGCTGGACGTCGGGTCGGACGGCGTCAAGATGCTCCAGTTGGCGCAGTCCGGGGGGAAGCTGTGGATTGTCGCCGCCGCCCGGCGTCGGCTGCCTCGACCGCCGCAGCCGGCGGCCGCCGACGACCGCGCCCGCTGCCGGGCCGCCGCCGAGGCCGTCCGAGACATCCTGAAAACCACCCGGTTCCGCGGGCGGGAGGTCGTCAGTTGCCTCCGCGCCGACGAGCTGGCCATCAAGAACATCCGCCTGCCTCAGATGCCGAACCGGGAACTGGCCGGGGCCGTGTTGTGGGAGGCCCGGGAGCGTTTCGGGTTCGAGGTCTCGCCGGACCGGATGCATTACGTCCGGGCCGGGGAGGTCCGGCAGGGGGCGGAGGTGCGG
>CAZNSB010000300.1:0-6741 GCA_964575155.1 uncultured Planctomycetaceae bacterium
CGTCCTTCTCGATGTAGATGTCGCGCTGGGGGATGTAGGCCTCGGGCTGGTAGTAGTCGTAGTAGCTGACGAAGTACTCGACCGCGTTGTGGGGCAGCAGCTCCTTGAACTCCTCGTAGAGCTGGGCGGCGAGGGTCTTGTTGTGGCTGATGACCAGGGCGGGCTTGCCGGCCCGCTCCATCAGGTGGGCCATGGTGAAGGTCTTCCCCGACCCGGTCACGCCGAGGAGCACGGCCCGCTTCTCGCCGCGGCGGAACTTCTCCGCGAGCTTCTCGATGGCCACCGGCTGGTCGCCGGCGGGGGTCATCTCGGAAATGACCTTCAGCCTTGGCATGGGTTCCCTTCCCGACCTCTCGCGTCGGGGCGCACACCGCATTATAATCCGCTCACCCGGCGCGGGCGCGAACGAATCGCCCGCCGGCGAGTCCCGCACCCCGGGAGACAAAGGAGTTCCGCCTCGTGAACCCGTCCTGTCTGATCCGGCTGGGCCTGCTGTCCCTGGCCGCCGCGACCGTCGCCGCCGCGGACGAAGCGGCGCCCCCGTTCCGACTCAAGCGAACCGCCGTCGTGGACGTGCCCCCCTGGCCGCGGTGGAACTGGGCCGCCTTCGACCAGGACAAGCTCGTCTCGGTCGGCGAGCACCAGTACGTCATGTACTGGGCGGCCGACCGGACGCTGGTGCTCGTCCGGCGGAACCTGACCGACAACTCCGTCCAGGCCCTCCGCCTGCCCAAGCACAAGCTCCGCAGCGACGACTCCCACCGCAACACCGTCCTGGGCGTGAGCGCCGCCGACGGCCGGCTGCACCTTTCCTGGGACCACCACGCCGACCGGCTGCACTACACCCGCAGCCGAGCCGGCTTCCTGACCGACCCGCCGGCCAAGATGACCGCCGAGGACATCGAGCCCGCCCAGCGGATGCTGAAGGCGGGGAACGAATCCGGCGTGACCTACCCGCGGTTCTTCACCGACCGCGAGGGGAACCTGTTCTTCCTCTACCGCATCGGCGGCAGCGGGAGCGGGGACACGTACCTGCACCGCTACGACGCCAAGGCCGGCCGGTGGTCGCGGGTGGGCAGGCTCGTCAGCCGCCGAGGCCGGTACGACCCCTGGAAGAGCACCTCGCGCAACGCCTATCCGCACGACGTGCTGTTCGACGCCCGCAACCGGCTGCACTTCACCTGGGTCTTCCGCGAGGCCGGGGGGACCTGGGCCAGCAACCACGACCTGCACTACGCCAGAAGCGACGACGCCGGCGCGACCTGGCAGGACAACGCCGGCAAGCAGATCGCCGACCTGGCCAAGGACGACCCCATCGACCTGGCCGACCCCGGCCTGGTCGTGCGGGAGATCCCGGTCTTCTCCTGGGTGATCAACACCGGCTGCATGGCGCTGGACTCGCGCAGCCGACCGCACGTCGTCACCTACAAGCTGCCCGGGACGCACCGCCCGGCGAAGCTCCGCCACGGCCCGCCGCCCGAGATCCGCAGGCAGCTCCGCTTCGTCCACTACTGGCGCGACGACGCCGGCGTGTGGCAGGGCGGCGAGCCCATCGCCCCCCGCGACGCGGTCGTCAGGCGACCCGACGTCGTGCTCGATCGCGACGACAACCTCTACTTCTACTTCCCCACCGGCAAGGGCTTTCAGTGCCTCCACGCCCGAAGCGGCGAGAAGTGGAAGAAGTGGTCCGTCTCCATGCTCACCGGGCCGGAGATCACCGCCAACGACGCCGCCAAGCACGACCGGGTCCTGTGGCAGGGCAAGGGCATCCTGTCCTTCTCGGCCTGGCGCGCCGGCAAGGCGGGCAAGCGGTTCGCCATCCTCGATTTCGAGCCGACCCGCCCCCCGCCCCGATAGCCCACGCCCCGCGGGCGGCCCGTGGCGCTGCGCCGAGGCCCATTGGAGGTCGGGCGTGATCTGGGAAATGACCTTCAGCTCTGGGGTGGGAGTCCTTCGCAAGGCGTAGTCGCCAGAGCGTGCCGACCTCCCTCGCCGCTGCTCCGCACGGTGTTTGCTGCGCCACTGGACGGCAGGTGCCAGCCGTGACGCCATTCAGCGGCTGAGTTGATAGGGCCGTCCCGCAATAGTCCTGAGCTGCGCCACGACTCTATGGACGTGTGTGGAAGGGTTGCACTCCCTGAGATCCTCGCCGTAATGCTTTTCTTTCAGCACCTGTTCCGCATGTCTTATGCCCGTCTCCGTCCTCGGGAAGAGTTCAGCAAAGATGCCGCGATCGCTCTTCTGATAGGCTGGATAGTGCTTCTTCAGGGCTCTCATGACATCATGGTTGGTCGGCATCAAGGCGCTGGTCTTCACGAAGTGGAGAAGGTACCAGTACTCGAATGTCGGGTTGCTGAGGGCGACTCTGAGCCGATTTCCCTTTGCCTTGTCCAAGGCTCGAGACAAAGACTCGTGAGGAACGGGAGATTCCACGTCCATCACACACCACACGGCATCGTATGCCGCGTGCGTTGTGCCCTCCGGTGATCGACCCCCTCGATCCTTCTTCCGCCGGACGGCCAAATCAACCACGCTTATCGGGGCCCTCCCACCTTTGCCTCCTGCGATTTCCACTTCGACAGAGGTCAGTGCCAGCTCTCTGCGCAAGCACTCGAAGTAATTTGGTTCCGTCTTCTCCCCTTCGCATACGATGAGAACGTACTGGCGCGGGAGGCGAAAAGGACGGCGCCGCCTGAGAGATGGCAGGTTGCCCGCCTTGCGCCTCATTTGAGACCAAACGTCCTTAGAATGGGGATAGCGCCATACCTCCCAGCAAGATAGCCCTTCTGCAGGGCCTCTCCTTTTCTCACCTTTCGCTTCTTGTACTCATACAGAGAGTACAGGTGACTGGCCCCGGTCTTATCCTTCTCCGTGAACCACACTTGATCTCTTCGCAGGACTTCCGGATCGAGCAGCGTAGTGTCATGTGTGGTGAACACCAACTGGGCGCCCTGTGGACTGACCTTGGGATTCTGAAAAAACTTCACGAGTTCTCTCGCCAGAAGAGGATGAAGACTCGCGTCGAGTTCGTCCAGGAACACCGTATAGCCCAAGGTCACTGCCTCAAGCCAGGGGCCAGCGAGTTCGAAGAATCTCTGCGTACCGTCTGACTCGTTGCGAAGGTCAAAGGGAACATCTTCACCCGTGTCCTGGTTCCGGTGGAACATCTCGATCTCGTAGCCGTATTCCTCCTCTATCCGCTTCAGCAATTCTCCCCTGATATCCGCCGGGATCTCTTTCGGGACCACTTCCTCGCCAATCTCCCGTTTTCGAGTATCGAAACCTGTTATGCCAAGATCAGCGTCACGCAAGAAAGCCATTACAGAACTCTTGAGTTCACTACGCAAGGACGCGTCCAGACCAGGAGAGCCCAGCAGGATTGCGGTAACCGGTTTCAGGCGATCCCCCGGTCCCAACGTGCGGAGACGCCTATCGAACCATTCATAGATGGGCGTCAGTTGCTTGTGGTTGAACTTGGCACCCACTGACAGAAAGAGCGCGTCGGGACGAGTCAGCTTGGCCAAGCGCACCTTCTCCCCCCTAAAGGACGGCCCCCATACAAAACTTGCCTCTCCGGTCTGCTTGTCGAAGCTCCGGTCAAACCAGCGTTGGGCTTGCTTCCTTGGATAGGCAAGCAACCACTCGTCTTGGATTCGTCCTTCAGTCACCGTGAACCCGTACTGGTACCGCACGCCCTTTACGGTGAACGTGGCTTCGAGGAGACTGGGCTCCTGTGCAGACTTGGCATCCAGCCGGTACGGCACCCGTCCCGACCTCTGCCCCGGTTGGACTTCTGCCGAGCTCCGAACAAGGCTCTGCATGAAACTGACGGCCTTGACGAGATTGCTCTTGCCGGAAGCGTTCGGCCCGTAGATGGCCGCAGTCCTCAGCAACCGCTGCCCAGCTTGGTGGAACCAGTTGTCCGCCAAAGAAGTATCGCTGCTGGCCACAAGACTGAGAGCCTGCTCCTCCCGAAACGAAAGGAAGTTTCTTACCCTAAACTCAATGAACATGGCTGTTGCCCCTAATATTATCGTCAATTGTGCACATTCCCTGCAGCATTCAAGAGAAAAGTTGATAGAAATGCTGGAATCGGTTGAGATCGCCTGCCGAACCAACTCCATCGGCAATGGCCCGGTCGATCCCGCTTGCCCCTCACGCTGTGGCTCTATCTCTCTGTCGGCCAACGCCTTATGTGAGCCGGCAAGGGCGGCAAGCGGTTCGCCATCCTCGATTTCGAGCTGCGAGAGGGCGCGGCGAAGTAGCGCCGCCCGCCCGGCGTTTGCATCGCGCGGCGGGGGAGGCTATGGTTCGGGCATGAGCCGATCGCACGCATGGATCGCCGCCGCCGCAGTCGTGCTGTTCGGGCCGGCGGACCGTTGCCCAAGCGAGGAGTGGACCATGCCCGACATCGCCCTGCCGACCGACGCCAGGCATCCCGTCGTGGCCTGCACGCGGGCGGAGCTGGCCCGGCTGCGGCAGGCCTATCGGGGCAAGGGGGCGGCGCAGGAAGTGGTCGCCGCCGTGGTGCGGCGCGCCGACCGGGCCGTCGGCCGGCCGGTCGTGTTCCCCCCCAGGGGCGCCCAGCACAACCAGTGGTACCAGTGCGAGAAGTGCCAGCTCGGCCTCAAGACCCTCAGCGACACGCGTCACAAGTGTCCGGGGTGCGGCAAGGTGTACTCCGGGCCGCCGTACGACGACGTCATCTTCGCCCGTCGGCACGCCGCGAACCTCCGCAACATGGACTCCGCCGCCTGGGCGTATGCGATCACCGGGAAGGACGCCTACGCCCGCTTGGCCGCCGAGGTCCTGCTTGGGTACGCCCGGCGGTATCGGAAGTACCCCTATCACGACAACCGCTGCCGCACCGGCGCCCGCGCCAGCCGATCCGGCGGGCACCTCAACGAGCAGACCCTCGGCGAGGCCTGCTACCTGGCCCTCCAAATCGCGCCGGCGTACGACCTGATCCACGACGCCGCCGTGCTGTCGGCCGACGACCACCGGGCCATCCGCGACGGGCTGCTGGTGCCGATGCTCCAGAACATCGACAAGCACAAGGCCGGGCGGAGCAACTGGCAGACCTGGCACAACGCGGGCATGCTGTGGGGCGGCGCCGTCCTCGGCCGGGCCGCCTGGGTCCGCAAGGCCCTGGCGGCGCGGGGCAACGGCTTCGCCAGCCAGATGAAGACCTCCGTCACCGGCGACGGCATGTGGTACGAGAACAGTTGGGGTTATCACTTCTACACCCTGCGGGCCATGGTGCGGATCGCCGAGGGGGCGCGCCGGCTGGGGATCGGCCTGTACTCCCACCCGGCGCTGAAGAAGATGTTCACCGTGCCGGCGGCGTACACCATGTCCGACGGGTCGCTGCCGCGGTTCGGCGACGACGTGAACTCCTCCCTCCGCCGCGTCGGCGACCTCATGGAGGTCGCCTACCACGCCTACGGCGACGAGGCCCTCCTCGAGCTGCTGCCCACAAAGCCGCTGTGGGAGACCGTCCTGCTGGGGCGGCGGGCCGTCGCCCGCCGGCGAGAGGCCGGACGCCGCAGCCGGGTGTTCCCGTCGGCCGGGCACGCGATCCTCCGCACGAGGGGCCCGGCCGGGCTGTCGGCGGCGATGACGTTCGGCCCGTACGGCGGCTTCCACGGGCACCTGGACAAGCTGAGCTTCGTGTTTTTCGGCCACCGGCGCGAGTTGGGCGTCGACCCCGGCCGGGCCGCCAGCCAGGCGTATCGCCTGCCGATCCACCGGAACTGGTACAAGGCGACCCTCGGGCACAACGCGGTGATCGTGGACGCCGCCAGCCAGAGGCCCGCCGCCGGCCGGCTGGACCTGTTCGCCGCCACCGACACCCACGCCGCCGCCGGGGCCACCTGTGAGGGGGCGTACCCCGGCGTCACGCACCGGCGCCTGCTGCTCATGACGCCGACCTACCTGCTCGTCTTCGACCGCCTGGCCGCCAGGAAGGACCGGCGGTTCGACTGGGTGTACCACAACCGGGGCAAGGGCGTCCGCTGCCGGGCGGCCACGCAGCCGGGCAGGCTCGGCCGGAGCTACGCCGGGCAGGAGCACGTCCACAACGTCAGGCGCGGCGACTCGGGCGAGACCGTCCGCGTCCAGTTCGTCGGCGACGCCGTCACCACGCACCTGACCGTCGCGGGCGCCGCCGGCACGGAGGTGCGCATCGGCGACGGCCCGCGGGCATCCGTCCTGGACCGGGCGGCCCTGGCGATGATCACCCGCCGCGGCCGGCAGGCCGTCTTCGCCGCCGTCCTCGATCCCGTCCAGGCCGGCCATGAGCCCGCCGTCACCGGCGTCGCCGTGGAGCAGGCCGACGGCCGGGCGACAATCACCGTCCGCCGCCGCGACCAGACGGAGGCGGTCGCGCTGGGCCCGGGCAACGCCCTGACGCTCCGCCGGGGCGAGGAGGTCCTCCTACGCCACCCGCCCGGGCGGGAGGCCCCCCGGCCACGATCTGGCGCTGGCGGTCTCAAGGTGCCGGCGTGCTGGGTGTCCGCCCCGCACGGGGCCGCTCGGACCGGGTCAAGCGGAAGACGTGACAATCGTCCCCTGTAACGACGGGAAAGATGCCCGCGAACACCGCGGGGGCGGGGATCGTGGTATATAGTGAAGGCATGCTACCTCGATTGCGACAGGCCTCGACGGACAGACGGGAGAACGCTCGGCAAATGGCTCTTCTCGCGCGCGTGGCAATGTTCGTGGCGGGGGCCTGCATGATGG
>CAZNSB010000301.1:0-6723 GCA_964575155.1 uncultured Planctomycetaceae bacterium
GATTGGCTCGCCGCTGAGGTCGTTCGCCTTGTCTTCGCCGTCCGGCAGCATTCGCTCACCCCGGGCAAATGATACCACAGACCGCCGGCCCGGTCGATGCGCATGGCCCCCTGGGGAAAACGCCGACTCGCCGCTTTACGCCGCGTGCCTTCGGCCATAAGCTAGATGCGGACCAGCTCAGGGCAGGACCTGCCATGATCAAGCTCTACTGGAAGAACTCCGCCGCGGAGACGGTCGGCGAGGCGGGCGGCGTCTCGCAGGCCGAGCTGGAGGGCATCTCCGCGCGGCTCGCCGCCGCCCACAGCGCCGTAATGGGGCAGATCAACGCCGGCAATCTGGGCTACGCTGCCCTGCCCGGCCGGAGCGACCACCGCGACGCCGTCGCCGAGATGGCGTGCCGATACCGGAAGGGCACCACCGACCTGGTCGTGCTCGGCATCGGCGGCTCGGCGCTGGGCAACATCGCCCTTCAGACCGCGCTGAACCCGTCCACCTACAACCTGCTGAGCGACCGCAGGCGCCCGGGGCCGAGGCTTTTCGTGCTGGACAACGTCGATCCTGCGCTGGTGGGCGACGTGCTGGCGCTGCTCGGGAGGCGGCTGCGGACCACGGTGTTCAACGTGATATCCAAGAGCGGCGAGACGGCGGAGACGGCCGCCCAGTTCATGATCGTCCGCGAGATGCTCTGCAAGAGGCTGGGCGACGGCTTCGCCCGGCAGATCGTCGCCACGACCGGCGCCGAGAAGGGCACGCTGCGCGAGGTGGCGCTGGCCGACGGCTATGCCACGCTGAGCGTCCCGCCCGACGTGGGCGGGCGGTTCAGCGTGCTCAGCCCGGTGGGGCTCTTCAGCGCCGCCATGTGCGGAATCGACATCGACGCCCTGCTGGCCGGCGCCGCCGAGATGGCCAGGCGCGCCGCCGACGGCAACTGGCGAGCCAACCCCGCCTGCATGCTGGCGGCGATCAAGTACCTGCTCTATGCCCGCGGCAGGACCATCCACGTGATGATGCCCTACTCCAACCGCCTGTACGGCCTGGCCGACTGGTACCGGCAGTTGTGGGCCGAGTCGCTCGGGAAGGCCCGCGACCGTCGCGGCCGGGAGGTCCGCGTCGGGCCCACGCCGGTCAAGGCACTGGGCGCGACCGACCAGCACAGCCAGGTCCAGCTGTACCGAGAGGGCCCCAACGACAAGCTCGTGGTGTTCCTGGCCGCAGCCACCCACCCGGCGGACGTGGAGATCCCCCCGGCGGGGACCGGCGCGGAGGCCCTGGCCTGCCTGGGCGGGAAGACGCTGTCGCAGTTGCTGGACGCCGAGAAGATCGCCACCGAGTACGCCCTGGCCAGCTCCGCCCGACCCACGGTGACGATCCGCTTCGACGCCGTGGACGCCGAGTCCGTGGGCGCCTTCCTCTTCTTCTACCAGTTCGTCACCAGCCTGATGGGCGAGCTGCTGGACGTCGACGCCTACGACCAGCCGGCCGTTCAGCTCGGCAAGGACGCCGCCTTCGCCCTGCTCGGGGGAGGGGGCGACGAAAAGCTGGCCGACGAGACCCGCCCCTTCCAGACGCCCGACGAGGACTACCTGATCTGAAGATCGGCGCCCGGGGTTGGTCATGCGGCCCGTGCAGGCGGCCCGCCCTCGCGACAGGCCGCCAGGGCCCGCCGTCGCCGCCGGGGCGGGGGCGCAAGAAAACGGCGCCGCGGGATGGTTCGGGGAACCTCTCGCAGCGCCTAGCCAACCCTCCTGTTGGCATTGTCGAGCCGGCCGGCGGACTCAATCTCGGCCAGCGAAGATCGCGCAGTCCGCCGCCCGGACGTCTCCTGCCCGGTTCACGAGCGTCACGACGACGTATCGCCGCTGGGCGGTCTGGGTTCCGTCCATGGCCGTCCAGGTGCAATCGACGGCCGCCCGGAGGGTGATCGACCCGGGCGGCGTATTGGTGGGGGCGATCCAGGTGCCGACGGAGTCGAACGGCGCGAGGGTCCACCGCGTCAGGGTGAGCCCGTCTCGTGCCTTCAGCTCGGCCTCGCGCCCCAGCCGGGCGGGCAGCACGACCTCGGCGACGTACCGGTAGGAGGCCCGCGCGGAGGCGGTGCAGGCCTGCACGTTCGCCGCCGACCCGCCCGAGCGGTAGGCCTCGGGGCGGTGACAGACCAAGGCGCAAGCCCCGCCCGGATCGACCTGCCGCCCGTCAAACTGCGTCACGATCCCCTCCACGACGGTCGCCGAGGCCCTCCGCGCCCAGGCCCCGATGGGCCACCAGGCCCTGAAACGCCGCCCCGTCCCCGCCACGCGCTCCGGCCGGCCGAACATCGCCACCAGGTCGGCGTAGTGAAGCCGGCCTTTCTTCCCCACGCGCCACGGGGCCGGCGGGGAGGCCACCGCCGGGGGAACGGAAACCGCCGCCGCCAAGGCCGACCGGCTTGCCGCCTTGCCGTCGATGGTCACGACGACGCCGTCGACCGCGCGGGCCGAACGCAGCTCCCCCCAGTGCAGCGCGAGCTGGTTGCCGTCCTGGACCGTCAGCGTCGGGTTGCCCATCGACTGGAGAAGCTCCCTGACGGTGACGGGCATTTCCGGGAGAGGCGCCGGCTGGCGGACCTCCTTCCCGGCCGGGGCCTCGCCCAGGTCCAGCGCCTCCAGAAGCCGGAGAAGCTCCGCGCGGGCCCCTCGCTGGGCGGCCAGGTCCCGCTGGAGCCCCGTCCGCTCCGCACCCAGCCGCTGCCGCGCCGCTTCGTGCTCGTTCCGCTGTCCGGTCACCGCCGCCAGCTCCTGCTGGAGCTTGTCGGCCCGCCCGGCGGCCTGGTCGGCCTGGGCCTTGCTCTCGGAGACCTCCTTCTCAGCGGCGGCCAACTGCTTCCGCATCGGCTCGTTGGCCGTCTTGGCCTCCTGAAGATCCCGGCTGAGCCGGGCGATGAACTTCTCGGCCTCTGAGACCTTGGACTTTGCGTCCTTCTCGGAAGCGGCGGCCTGCTCGAGCTGCTCCTTGGCGGCGGCCAGCTCCTCGCGCCCGGCCGCCACCTGCTCCCGGAGCTTCCTCTCCGAGGCCCGGGCCTTGGACACCTCGGCCCGCGCCGCGGCGAGCCCGCCCTCGTCCGGCACGGAGGCGCTGCCCGCGCTGCGGGGGGCGATCAGGTACCCGACCACGCCGAAAATCGCCGCCACCAGCAGGAACATCAGCAGCTTCTTCTTCCCAGACGACAGCGCCACCGCGAACCTCCGCCCCGCCGCCGGGGCCTCGACCGCCCCGCCCGCGGCGTCGCTCGTCTCGGCCGGGGCTTCACTCGCCGCGGCGTCGACCTCGCTCGCCCGGGGCGCCTCGGCGACGGGCGGGGCCGGTTCCCCGCCGGATGGGGCGGGTTCGGCCCGCGCCGGAGGTCCCTGCTCCCTCGCCGCGCCCGCCTCGGCCGGCGTTTGCCCCGGCTGATCGCCCGGCCGGGCCTGTCCGTCGCTCATCCCACCCGGCTGATCGCTCGTCGGAGGGCTGCTGAAACTCATGTGTTTTCTCCTGTACCCGTTCCGCGCCTTGACCGCCGCGGACCTGCCAGTCCCTCAACGCACCGTTCGCGCATCGTATCGGCCGAAGCCAGGGACGCCTTAAGCAAGGACCAAGAAACGCAAGCCGCCACCCCGGAATCAGTTACGGATTCCCCCCAAGCGGCGCAACGGGTACACTGCACGAGCGGGGCCGGCGGCGGCCCGGCGACGTGGAGCCAAGAAAGATGCAGACCACGAGAATCACACTGCACACGCAGTTCCAGGTCGGTCCGGTGGACGAGCGGATCTTCGGCGGCTTTCTGGAGCACCTCGGCCGGGCCGTCTATCAAGGCGTCTACCAACCCGAAAGCCCCCACGCCGACGAGGACGGGTTCCGCTCCGACGTCCTCGGCGGGCTGGCCCGGCTGAGGATGACCGCCATGCGCTATCCCGGAGGAAACTTCGCCTCCGGATACCACTGGGCCGACGGCGTCGGGCCGACCCAGGAACGCCCGCGCGTCCGCGAGCTGGCCTGGGAAAGCATCGAAACCAACCGCTTCGGCACCGACGAGTACGTCAAGCTCTGCCGAAAAATGCGCTTCACGCCCATGATCACCGTCAACCTCGGCACCGGAACCGCCGAAGAGGCCGGCAACTGGGTCGAGTACTGCAACGCCCCCCCAGGGACCAGGTACGCCGACATCCGCGCCGCCAACGGCTCGCCCCGGCCGCACGACGTGAAGCTCTGGTGCCTGGGAAACGAAATGGACGGGCCCTGGCAGCTCGGCCACGTGCCCGCCGAGCAGTACGCCCTCCGCGCCCGCCAGGCCGCCGGCATGATGAAGGCCGCCGATCCGTCCATCGAGCTGGCGGTCTGCGGCTCGACCTCCCCCGGCATGGCCACCTACATGGAATGGGACCGGCAGGTGCTCGAATGCGTCGGCGACCTGGCCGACTACGTCAGCGTGCACCGCTACGTCGGGAACCACACCGAAAACACCGCCGACTACCTCGCGGTGACCAACGCCATCGACGAGCAGATCGAGCAGACCGACGCCGCCTGCCGGTTCGTCCAGGCCAGGCGGCGCACCAGAAAACGGGCGTACCTCAGCTTCGACGAGTGGAACGTCTGGTACAAGAACCACGAAAGCAACGGCCACGGCACCGCCGCGCCCCACCTGCTGGAGGAAATCTACAACCTCGAAGACGCCCTCGTCGTCGCCGGGTTCCTCCACAGCTTCCTCCGCCACGCCGACGCCGTCAAGATCGCCAACCTCGCCCAGATCGTCAACGTCATCGCGCCGATCCTGACGCGCGGCGACGAGATGCTGATCCAGTCGATCTTCTACCCCTTCGAGATGTTCTCGCGCCGGCGCGAGGGGACCTCCCTCCGCCCCGCCGTCGCGGGGCCGGCGTACGAGAGCCAGAGCTACGGCCGCGCGGGCTACGTCGACGCCAGCGCCGTCCTCGGCGACGGCGTCCTGCACGTCTTCGCCACCAACCGCAGCCTCGACGCACCCGCCGAGGTGGAGATCCGCCTGGCCGACCGCGACATCGGCGCGATGGAAAGCGGCGAGATCCTCACCGGCCCCGACGCCAAGGCCGCCAACTCCTTCGAAGACCCCGACGTGGTGACGTCCCGCCCCTTCACCGACCTGAAGGTCGCAAAGGGCCTCGCGACGGCCAAGCTGCCGCCCCTGGCCGCCGCCGCCATGACCTTCCGACTGACCTGAGGCCCCCCGCCCATGGAAGAGCTCGACCTCTTCGGAAAGACGTTCGACTGCGAGTGCGGCAGGACCCACAGCGTCCAGCCGGGGGAGGTCCTCTATGCCGACGACGCGCTGGATCGCCTCCCCGGGCTGTGCGCCCGGGCGGCCGGGGGCCGACGCGCCGCCGTGCTCGCCGACGTCCGCACCCGCGACGCCGCCGGCCAGGACGTCACGGACGCCCTCCGACAGGCCGGTTGGCAGGCCGACACGGTCCTCCTGGAAGACCCCGCGCCGGGGGCATCGCCCGTCTGCGACGACCACACCCGCCGGGCCATCGAGCCCAGCCTCCTCGAAGCCGACCTCATCCTCCCCGTCGGCAGCGGCGTCATCTCCGACATGGGAAAGTGGATCGCCGTCGATGCGGGCCTGCCCTTTGTCGCCTTCGCCACCGCCGCCAGCATGAACGGCTACGCCTCCAGCAACATCGCCCCGACCATTCGGGGGCTGAAGAGCCTCCTCTACGGCCGGCCGCCCGCCGCGGTCGTCTCGGCCCCCCCCGTCCTCCGCGATGCGCCCTACCAGCTCACCGCCGCCGGGCTCGGCGACGTCCTGGCCAAGTCCGTCTCCTCCGCCGACTGGCACATGAACCACCTGCTCTTCGGCGACTACTACTGCCCCCGGGCCGTCGGCCTCATCGCCCGCATCGAGCCGATGTACCTCCAGCATCCCCAAGACCTCCCCGCCGCCAAGCCGCAGGCCCTCGAAGCCCTCTTCTTCGCCCTCCTGCTGACCGGCGTGGCCATGACCCTGGCCGAAACCTCCTTCCCCTCCTCCGGCGGCGAGCACCTCATCAGCCACAGCCTGGACATGATGGCGTCGGTGGACTTCCGCCCGCACGACCTCCACGGCCGGCAGGTGGGAGTCGGCACGATCCTGACCTCCGAGCTGTACCGCCGCATCCTCGCCACCGAGTCGCCGCGGTTCGTCGAGGTGCCCGAGGGTGTGGACCGCCCCTTCTGGGGTCCGGTCGCCGACAACGTCGCCGCCGAACACGCCCAGAAGGTCCCCCGCCTGCACGAAGCCAGAGAGAAGCTCTCCCAGGGCGACGCCTGGGATCGGCTGCGAGAGGCCCTCGCCCCCATGGTCCGCCCGCCCGAAAAGCTCCGCGACTGCCTCGCCCGCGCGCGCGCCGCCTGCTCCGCCGAGGACATCCAATGCCCCCCCGACCGCCTGCTGGCCGCCCTCCGCCACGCCCACGAGATCCGCTCACGGTTCACCTGCCTGGACCTGGGGCGGCTGCTGGGCATCCTCCCCGCCGCCGCCGAGGAGATCGTCGACGCCTGGGCGTGAGGCTTCACCGCACGGCGCCTCCGCCAAGCCCCAAGCCCACGTGCCGGTCCGTGTTCAGACCAGCACGTCAGAAGCCACTACCTCGGCACATGAGGCACATGCCAGCACCGTCGAATGGCCCTCGATCCCCCTGCCGTCCCCAGGCAGGCACCCGCCGTCCCCCGGTACCTCACACCCTGAGGTAC
>CAZNSB010000302.1:0-6720 GCA_964575155.1 uncultured Planctomycetaceae bacterium
TGGGGCCACGACGCGCCGCCATGGCCCGCGAAGTCCACACCATGGCCCCGCGCGGCCTGCCCGGAATGATGTACTACTGGACCAACGCCGGCGTCGAGGTCACCGAGCAGAGCCGGTTCTTCTACTTCGGCCTGTACGCCAACGCCATGCGCTTCCAGCACGGCTGGCCCGTCTGCGACGGGCTGGACTATAGCTGGTATCGAAACCGGCACCTGGAGGCCGACATGTTCCTCATGGACGCCCAGCGCGACTACCTGGGCTTCTACGACCACGGGCGGCAGCACGGGCTGGCCCAGACCGCCGACGTGCACCTGGCCCCGGGGCAGAAGTACTTCACCTGGGGCACCCACTCCGAGGGACGCTTCTGGGACGCGATGTTCTCAGATGCCGGCCAGGCCTACTGCGAGTTCCAGCGCGGGCGACTGCCCACGCAGGGCATCACCGAGCCCCTCCCGGCCATGGCCTGCGAGTCCTGGCGCGAAAGCTGGATCCCCATCGCCGGGACGGAGGGCTTCAGCGCGTCCTCGTCCGCCCTGGTGCTCTCGGTGGTCGAGGAAGACCCCGGGCGGGCGTGCCTGCGCCTGCTGTCGGCCGAGGCCAGGGAGAACCTGCGCCTGGAGGCCGAAAGCAGCGGGCGGACGCTCGGCGCCTGGCCGGTCCCCAGGGTAGCCCCCGGCGAGGTCTTCACCCAGCGCGTCAACCTGCCGGAAGGGAAGACCTGCGACCGCGTGCGGGTGCTCGATGCCGCCGGGGAGGTCCTGCTGGAGTGGACGGAGTTCCACTACAAGACCGACGACTGGTTCACCGACGCCCACTATCACATCGAGACCGACGCGCGCTCGACCGACGAGATGTTCGCCGAGGCCGAACGCGTCCGCTTCCTCTCCTGGCCCCAGCGGAGCCGCCACGACAGGGACCTCTACCGGAAGATCCTCGAGGCCGACCCCGGTCACGCCGGGGCGCTGGGGGCCCTGGCCCAGGAGCACCTCTACGCGGGGCAGTACCCCCAGGCCGAGGACCACCTCCGCCGCGCCCTGCGGCGGACCCCCGGCGACGCCGGGCTGCGGACGCTGCTGGGTTGGGTGCTGCTGCGGACCGGGCGGGTGGCCGAGGCCGCCGACGCCTTCGCCACCGCCGCCCGGAACGAATCGGCCCGGCGGAACGCCCTGGTGGGTCTGGCCTCGGCCGACCTCCGCGCGGGGCGCGCCGGGCAGGCCTCCGCCGCCGTCGAGAGGCTGCTCGCCGAGAACCCCGCCGACAAGTGGGGCCGCCTGATGCGGGTGATCGTCCTCCGCAGGACGGGGCGGGCCGAACAAGCCGCCGAATGCCTCAAGGGCCTCCTCGCCGAGGACCCGCTGTGGTGCCGCCTGCACGCCGAGGCGGTCCTGCTGGGCGTGCCCACCGACCTGGGCGAGGGCGACCGGACCCTCGGCGACGACAGCGTGACGGCGGCGACGCCCTACATCGAGCTGGGCATGTGGTCGGAGGCCCGCACGCTGCTCCGGCGCGAGGAGTCGAACGAGCCGGTGAGCCCGGCGGTCCGGCTGGCGCACCTGGCGTACGCGTGCGAGCGGGCGGAGGACGCGGCGGGGGCGGAGGCGGCCATCGAGCAGCTCCGCGCGGCGCCGCCCGAGCAGGCGAACCCCTGGACCACCACCGCCATCGACGTGCTCGCCGGGCTGATCGACTCCCGCGGCGACGAGCCCATGCTCCACTACATGCTCGGGAACGTCCTCGCCAGCCGGGGCCGGCTGGACGAGGCCCGGGCCGCCTGGGAAAAGGCCGCCGAGGGCGGCATGGAGCACACGGTGCTCTCCTACGTGCTGGGGCGTCAGGCCGACCGCCGCAAGGACTACGACGCCGCCGAGGAGCACTACCGCAAGGCGTGGAGGCTCTCGGAGGGCAACGTGCACATGTTCAGCACCCTCGACCGGTTCCTGGCGTCGCGCGGGCGTCACGAAGAGCGGCTGGCGGCGTACGAGGAGCTGGACGAGGCCGCTCGAGACCGCTCGATCGTGGCCATGCGGCGAGTGCTGCAACTGCTCGACACCGCCCGCTACGACGAGGCCTTCGAGGAGCTGTCCGCGCGGACCTTCCTTCGCGGGGAGTTCGAGAAGACCATCCGCTACCAGTACCTCGAGGCCGTCGTGGGCAAGGCCTGCCGGCTGATGAAGGCCGGGCGGTGGGACCAGGCCGACGCCGTCCTTCAGAAGGGGCTGGAGTATCCGCGCAACATCAACATGGGCCGGCACGGCACCATGCCCAACGAGGCAGCGGTCCACTACCTCCTCGGGCTGGTCTCGGAGGTCCGCGGGCGGGACGAGCAGGCCCGGGCATACTGGCGAGCGGCGGCGGAGGAGCTTCACACGGACGGCCACCCCATGCAGGCCTACGAGATGCTGGCCTGGCTGGCGCTGGGCGCCCGCCCGCGGGCCCTGTCCCTGGCCCACAAGATCGAGCAGACGGCGCGGGGGCACGGGTCGGTGCCGTGGTGGTACCGGTATTTCTACGGCGCCTGGGCCCTCCAGCTCAACCACGGGCTGGCCCAGCTCGTCAAGGGCCACCCCGGCGCCGCCCGCGAGATCTGGCGGAAGACGCTCGAAGAGAACCCCGACGGGCGCTGGCTCCGGCTGCACCTCGACCTGCCCGGCGAGTTCCTTGACCGGATGATGCGCAAGGTCACGGGCCCGGCCGGGGCGTAACGCACCCGGCCACGCCGAACGACGCCACCGGCGCCGCCGGGCACAACGCCCCGCACCAGGAGCCAGCGCATCGCTTGAGCATTCCCCTCCGGCCTCCAAGAGACCATTCGGTTACGAAGCTAGGCACTCCTTCTCCTGCGGATCAGCGTCAGGCACGCCCCGGCGGCGAGCAGTGCCAGCGTGGCGGGCTCGGGGGCGGGCCCACCTCCGCCGCCGACGGTGCTGCTGGCCCAGCCGTAGCGGTTGGCGAAGATGACCAGGTCGAGGACGTCCACCTCCCCGTCCCTGTTGAAGTCGGCGTCGGTCCACAGGCTGGCGGTCTTGGCGCCGAAGTGGTTGGCCACGACGGTCAGGTCCAGGACGTCCACCTTCCCGTCGATGTTGGCGTCGCCCTTGACCGGGATGATGGTGATCACCAGCCGGGGGGCCGCTCCGCCCTCCTTGGTGAGCATCTCCCAGTCGTCGTCGTTGCCCCATCCGTTGCCGTACTGGCGGATGCCGACGCAGTCGTAGTTCGTCGGCGTACCGCCACCCTCGCCTTGGAGGTTGTACAGCAGGTCGCGCCAGAAGGCCTTGGGCAGATCGACGGAGTTCCACCGGCCGCCGTAGATGGTGCCGGTCAGCGAAGGCCCCGCCGTGCCCTGGAGCTGCCCGAAGGTCACGCTGCCGGGGCCGCCGGCCGGGTCCACCCACGCCACGACCTGCGACGGGTCACGAACCTTGCCGCCATCATCCTTCCAGGCGTCCTGGGCGTTGGCCCAGGTGGCGGCCTTGGTGCCCGCGGTCCAGTTGAAGGGGGTGGTCCGGTCGGGGCCGTCGCCCTCGGCCCAGTCGTTGTCGCACCAGACCGTCTCCAGGTTGACGACCTTCTCGGACGCGCTGTCCGAAGCGCCCTGGAGCTGGTAGCCGATCTTGAGGGCCCCGAGGCTGACGGCCTCGTCCAGGGTCAGCTTGTTGGCCGAGAGCTTCTCGGCAATGTGGTCGGTGATGGCGGCGACGGTGGCGTCGTTCCACTCCACGAGCACCTGCTCGCCGTCGCTGCGGGTGCCCTTGCCGCCGCGAACCTGCCCCATGGTCCCGGTGTTCACGTCGGACGCCGCCGCGAGCAGCCCGGTGTCCTTGTCGCAGGCGAACGCCGTGACCGAGACGCCCGGATTGACCGTGTAGATGTCCATGAAGCCGAAGACCGGCGCGCCCTGGCTGATGCCGTCCATGAGCAGCGTCACGGCGCCGATAGGCTCCGTGCCGTTGGACTCCACCATCAGGAACGGGCAGTAGGTGTCCTGGCCGTTGTAGCCCAGGTTCACCCCGTTGTCGGCGTACTGGGCCACCGACCAGTCCTCGAGGTCCTGGGTTGGCCCCGTGGACGTAGATGTCGGCCCACTGCCACTGCGGCATCTTGAGGAAGTTGTGGTCCTCCGTGCACGAGCCCGCCTGCCAGTTGTTGGCGTGGCGCGGCAGGAACACGGCGATCCGGTGCGTCGGCTCGGTCGGGACGATCTGGATCCGGGTGAAGTCCGTGCACCACCGTCCCGGCCTGGGAATGCTGTACGGGAACCGGTTGTCGTTCACGTAGTTGGTGTCCGTGCTCACGCCTTCCTTGTTGGTGTGGTAGTGTGTGGTGCTGGTGGTCCGGTCGAGCCCGGAGGTCCAGGTGCCGGTCATCTCATACACGGTCAGGTTCGGGTTGCCGACGGGCATTTCGATCCAGGCGAAGTCGCTCTGGCACTCACTGGCGCTGAAGGCCAGGCCCTCGGCGTAGTTGTCGTAGATGCACTGGGCACCCAGCCAGTTGGCCGCCTCCGGCACGGGGAAGATCCGGATCGGCTGCGGGCCGGGCACGTCACTGCTGGCTATGTCGTACACGCTCCACGTCGCGCCGGTGTACTGCGCATGGGCCGTCGAGGCCAGCGCGACAACTGCTGCAACACACAGGATCGTTCGCATCACAGAAGCCTCCTTTCGTCTCCCACGTCGCCGCGAAATGGGCTGCTTTGGACCCGTGGGTCAGCCGCCAAAGCAGCCACCCATTATCCCGTCACCCAAATCATTTCCCGCAATCGGACCTCCCTTCGGAAGTCCGCTGTCGGGTCTGGACGTTCCCGCACTTATACTGGCCATTCCCCATAGCGCGTCTGTCCACCACGCTGCGGCACGAACGCCGTCATTATCCGTCCACCCCGGGCTTCTGTCAAGAGTATTTTCGGCGCTCCGGGCGGCTGGGTCCGTCGGCCGTTTGTGGCGGGAGACGTCTCAGATTTCCGCACCCGGCCCCCCGCCAGCGCAGTGGCGGGGGTTACGTACCCACGCCCGGCCGGTGCGCCGGCCGGGGTCTGCTTTGTTTCCGGGAAGTGCCACGGATATCCGATGCACCCCGCGGCGTCCCGTTCTCCGGCGGTGCCTCTGGGCCCCGCTCCCGGCGTGCCGCGACGGCCTGCTGGCCATGCCGTAGACGATCGTGTCGGTGGCGATGGCGCCCTCGATGAACGGGCCGTGGGCGTTGCCGTTGCGCTCGGCCTACAAGATCGAGCAGACCGCCCGCGGGCACGGGTCGGTGCCCTGGTGGTACCGCTACGTCTACGGCGCATGGGCCCTCCAGCTCAACCACGGGCTCGCCCAGCTCGTCAAGGGCCACCCCGGCGCCGCCCGCGAGATCTGGCGGAAGACGCTCGAAGAGAACCCCAACGGCCGCTGGCTCCGGCTGCACCTCGACGTGCCCGGCGAGTTCCTTGACCGGATGATGCGCAGGGTCACGGGCCCGGCCAAGCCGTAACGCCCCGCCGCGCAGGGCCCGTCACCGCGAACTCCCCAGCCGGGCGATCGGAAGACGCGTGACCGCGATCCCCGACTCACCCGCAGAGTAGATCACCCAGACCGCCCGGTGCGAGACCGCCGCCGAGGGGTCCAGCCACGCCGCACCCTCGCCGGCGCCGGACCGGACCATGCCGGCCCAGTGGAAGGCGGACCCGTCGGGCGACAGGCCGATCGTCAGCCCGCCGCCACCCGCCGCGAGAAGGAAGACCCGACCGTCGCCCAGCGAGCCGGCGAACAGCCCCCCGCCCGCGGGAGCGATGTCGGTCGGCACCGGGTGGGTCCACGTCTTCCCGGCATCCGGGCTGGTGGCGGCGCGGACGCGCCCGCCCGCACAGTCCAGCCGGACCAGCACGCCGTCCGCCCGCCGGTAGGTCGTCTGGTGCCCGCCCACCGGCGCGCCCGCCCGGCGGGGGCGCTGGGCGTTGATCTCGGCGGCGACGGCGGCGAAGGCCGGATCGCTCCGGTCCGGCCAGGCCGATGCGCCCGCCGCCGGACGCGGGGCGTCGCGCACCAGCCAGAAGATCCGACCCAGCCGGCCGTCCGCGCCCACCGACCGCGCCAGTCGTGCCTGCGCGGCCCGCGATCGCAGGTGGCCTGAGGCGTCCCGCTCGTCGCAGACGCGCGCCACGGCGTAGGCGGCGCCGTCGGCCAGCGCCCACCCGTCGGGCTGGAGCTTTCGCCCCCGGGCGGGGAAGCATTCGACGTCCCTGCTCCACCGGCGCCCGTCCTTGGAGACGGCCACCCGGACGCCCCGGGCGGCCTCGCCGGGCGCCGGGGGCGGCGACCAGGCGGCGTAGAACGCCCCTTCGCGCGCGAGCAGGGGCGGGTGGCGGTTCCGCCCGGCGCCGGGTGCGCCGGCGGCGACCGTGAAGGTCTCCGCTTCGGCCACGGCCGCCGGCGCGTCCGCCGGCCAGGACGGCGCCCATCCTGCCGGCGCCGCAGACGCCCGGGCTCGGCCCGTGACGGCGCGGCGGAGCAGCTTCCGCGCCGCCGGCCGAGGGGCCCCGGCCCGAGGGGCGACCATCGCCGGCGCCGGCGCGACGGCCGCCGCGGCCGCCGGCTTGACCGATCCGGCGTCGGCGCCGCCGGTTGTGCCGGCTGCGGCCAGCGTCCCGCCGGCGGCCTGCCCGCCGGCCGGCGGGGCGTCGTTGGCCACCTCCACGATCACCGACCGGTTGCGGATCGTCCCCGAGCCCGCATAGAC
>CAZNSB010000303.1:0-6719 GCA_964575155.1 uncultured Planctomycetaceae bacterium
GGCCGGCCCCCTCCCCGGCCGATCCACGGGCGGTGCACCTGCCCGTGACCCTCCAGAGCTTCTTCAGCGACCCCCAGCCCGTCGAGGTGGGCGAGCATCCCATGCTGGGGGTGTCCATCCGCAGGTCGGCCTCGGACCCGCTGGCGACCCGCCTGGCGATCTTCGACAGCGGCTCGCCGGTCAACTTCGTCTGCGAGAGCTTCGCCGCCGAGGCCGGCATCGACGTAGGCTCCCCCCCGGAGCTGACCATTCCGGTCGGCGGCGTCGGCGGCGGGCAGACCGACCGCCCCGGCTGGTACGTGGACGCCCTGGCCCTGGACATGGGCGGGCGGCGCGACGGCGATCGGCTCCTGATCGGCAACACGGCCGTCTTTGTCATCCCCGACGAGGACATGCCCGGCGACCTGGAGGCGATCCTCGGCAGCGGCGTCTTCGGCCCCTCCTCCTCATTCGAGGACACCCCCGTCGTGGAGTGGTACGTGGACACCCGCGACGCCGGCAACGCCGAGATCATCGTCATCATGCCGGAACCGGCCACCACGCCCGGCGACGCCGACCTGGACGGCGACGTCGACGTCCTCGACCTGGTCGTGCTGGCCAATCACATGGGCCGGACCGCCGGCGCCGAATGGGTGGACGGCGACTTCAACGACGACCGGGCCGTCGACGTGCTCGACCTGACCATATTCGCCAACCACGTCGCCGCCGGCGGCGGCGCCCCCGTGCCCGCCCCGGGCGCGCTGGCGATGCTGGCCGTCGCGGCCTTGGCGCTGCTCCGCCGCCGGCGCCGCGCCGAAACGCGAGGCTGAAGGTGGGACTTGCCCCTTCGGGGCGGCGTCCGACCCTCCGGCCGGTCGGCGAGGCATTTCCAGCGGGCCTGCGGGCGGGAGCGAGGGTTGAACCAAACGGTTCAGCCTGACGTCTGAGCGGAGCCGCGCCCCGTGAACGGACACCCAATCGGTCGAGCATCTCTTGCCAGGGCGCTGGTGTTGTGGGCTTGCGCATCTGGGGCCGGCGCCGCCGAGAAGGCCCCCGACCTGACAAAGGCGTCGTGGATCTGGAATGCGCCCGCCGCGGCGAGGGAGGGGGTCTTCGCCTGCCAGTTCCGCAGGACCTTCACGCTGGGGGGCAAACCCAAGGCTGCCGTCGTCCTGGTCACCGCGGACAACGGCTATGACCTGTACGTCAACGGCTCGCTGGTCGGCGGCGACGCGGGGGTGGGCACGGCCTACTGGCAGTCGGTGGAGAAGTACGACGTCAAGGCCCTGCTGGATGCGGGCAAGAACGTCATCGCCGTCCGGGGCCAGAACATGGGCGGCCCGGCCGGGCTCCTGCTGGCGGCGCGGATCCAGCCGGCCAAGGGAAACCCCCTCGAACTGTGGACCGACGGCACGTGGCGGTGCGCCGTGCTGCACGAGACCGGCTGGACGCGGGCGGACTTCGACGACGCCAAGTGGAGGCCCGCCGCCGTGCTCGGCAGAAACGGCGTTGGCCCGTGGGGGCCGGTGCGGTTCGGGGCGCGGACCTCGCCCAGTCGCGAAGCGGCGCGGATCGTCGGCAGCCTCACCGAGGGCGGGGCGGACTTCGAGTACCCGGCGGGGGTCGTCTTCCTCCGCGGCAAGGTCCGCCGCCGGGGCCCGCAGTCCATCTGGCGGATTCGCGGCACGCGGGCCTACCTCGAGTACGACGTGCCCGCCCCGTCGGTGCCGGGTCGCCGGCTGTACTCGCTCGTGCCCGCCAGACCCGGCGGGAAGCTCACCTGCCTGCACGACGCCGGCGCCGGCGTCCTCGGCTCGCCCGCCGTCTCCTACGACGGCAAGACCGTCTATTTCGCCATGGCCCCGGCCGGGGAGAAGTTCTTCCACATCTACCGAATCTCCTCCGGCGGGGGCGGGCTGAAGGCGCTGACGAGAGGGCCCTTCCACGACTTCGACCCCGAGCCGCTGCCGGGTCCGCCCGGGCGGAAGGGGGGCGGGAAGATCGCCTTCGCCTCCACGCGCCTCGGCAGCCGGGAGGAATACCACGGCAACCTCGCCTGCTCCATCTTCGTCATGGACGCCGACGGCGGCGGCATCCGCCCGCTGACGGTCCACATCGCCTCCGACCGCGAGCCCAGGGTCACTTCCGACGGTGGGATCGCGTTCATCCGCTGCGACAACTTCCTGGAGCGGGCGAAGGTGGAAACGCAGATCCACTGCGTCCGCCCGGACGGCAGCGGCGGAATCGTGGTGCTCGGGGCCGACCGGGGCGGCATCGGCTACGACCGCTCGCGGGCGGCGGAGCACAACTCCGCCTGGCTACGGTCGTACGGCTTCGGCAGCCCGGCGCCGCTGCCGGGGGGCCGGGTCGCGGCCATCTCGGCCCGCGGGCTGGTGATGACGGACGCCACCGACCGCCCGCGGCGGATCGGGGCCCCCTTCGTTCCCCTGGACATCTCGGCCACGCCTGACGGCAGGCTGCTGTGCACGCTGCCGGGAAACGGCGGGCTGGGCGTGATCGACCCGGCCAGCGGCGACGTTACCCGCATCTACGCCGCCGAGAGCTACGACCTGCACTCGGTGGCGTACCTTGGCCGGCGGCTGAGGCCGCCGGCCGTGGCTTCGACCTTGAAGCCGGCGCCCGACCAACCCGCCCTCGAGACCGGCTTCCTGTTCTGCCAGAGCGCCTACTACACCAGGCAGACCCATGCCCAGTTGTCGCGGGTCAAGGCCATCCGCGTGTATGAGGGCCGGCCGCTGACGCTTCGGCCGGCGAGGCACCACTACGCCCACATCGGGGTCGAGGCGGTGGAGCTGGGCACGGTGCCGCTGGCGGCGGACGGATCGTTCTACGTCCGCGTGCCCGCCGACCGGGCCCTGGCCCTCCAGGCCCTCGACGCCGAGGGCCGAAGCGTCATCAACGAGATGTCTTGGATCTACGTCCGCCCGGGCGAGCGCCGGACGTGCGTCGGCTGCCACGCTCCCCGGCCGAGCGTCCCCGCCGTGCGCTTCGCCGCTGTGGCCGCCCGCGCCCGGCCGGTGAGCCTGCTCGGCCAGGGCGACCCGCACCGGTTCCGCGGGAACAACGCCGCCAACGGCGGCGTCCTCAACCTCCAGCTCGACCGCTTCCGCGAGGTCGCCGCCATCAACCTGTACATGCAGCCGCCGCTGGATGCCGCCGGTGCCGACGCGCCGCTGCCGCCCGGCCGGCCGACGGAGGTGCGGCGGCTCTGTCAGGCGCTGACCGGGAAGGACCCGGCGCTGAGGATTTCGTCGGCCCGCCGGCTGGGGATCCTCCGCGACCGCGCCGCCGCGCCGGCGCTGCTGAAGGCGCTGGGCGACCCGGCCGCGGAGGTCCGCCTGGCCGCCGCCCTGTCGCTGTCGGCCTGCGGGGACGCCGGTGCCGTCGAGGGCCTCCTCGGCGCCCTGGGCGACCCGCACCCGCTGGTCGATCAGGCCGTCCACGTGGCCCTGAGCCACATTACCGGTCGGTCCGTTCCCTTCGACGCCTTCGCGCCCAATCACGCCCGGGCCGTCCGCGCCTGGCGCCAGTGGGGCGCGGACCGCCGCTCGCCCCGCCTGCTGGAGCCCATCGTCGCCAGGCTCACCGGCGACGACCCTTCCGACGTCCAGCAGGCCATGGAGACACTCGGCCGCATCGGCGGCGCCAGGGGGGCTGTGGCCATTCGCCACTGGCTTGCGGAAAACTCGGACGCGGATCTCCGTGTCCAGATGGCCGCCATGCGGGCGCTGGGGCACCTTCGCGACGCCGGCGCCGTGGGTCTGCTGGCCGGCATCCTCAACGACAACATCGCCCCCGGGAGGGGCTCCGGCTTTCACGAGCTGGGCTTCCAGCAGAAGCCCGTCTACCTCGCCGCGACTGCGGCCGAGGCCCTGGGCCGGATCGGCAAGCCGCAGGCCGAAAAGGCCCTGCTGGCCGCCTGGGGCAAGCTCCACGACTTCTGGCACTATACCTACCGGACGGGCGATCACTCCTGGCTGATGGGCTGCCACTCGTCGGTGGTGCACTACCGGATCCTGGAGGCCCTCGACGCGATGGGCTCGGGCAACGTCCGCGGCATCGTCGGGGGCATCCTCCGCTCGGTCCCGATCGACACCGACCGCGGGCTGCTGCTGGAAAACGACGCCTACGAAATCCTGGTCTCGCGCGTCGTACAGCGCAGCGGGCTGGCGCCGGCGATCATGGAGACCTGCCTGGCCGTGCTCGGCGACGCCGCAGCGAAGCCCTCCGGGCAGTGGAAGGCCGCCGTGACCGCCTCCCCGCCGGCCAGCTCCTGCGGGCGGCTGTGCCCGGAGGCGCGGGCGGCGCACATCGCCTCGGTCGTCTGCCTGGACTCGCGATACGCCAAGCGGCTGCGGGCCGCCTTCCAGCGCTGCCGCGCGGCGGAACCCTCGCGGAAGCGGTCGTGGACCTGCTTCTTCCTGGCCCGGACGCTGGGCAAGCTCGGCGACCGCGGGTCCGTCCCCGCCCTGGTCTCCGCGCTGGTCGCTGAGACCGCCGAGGCCGGCTTCGGTCTCGAGAACCCCCCGAGCGTGTTCGTGTACAAGGCGATGACCCCGTTCTACCGCGCCGCCGCCGCCGACGCCCTCGGCCGGATCGGCGACCCAAAGGCCGCGCCGACGCTCCTGAAGGTGGTGGCGGACTTCGACAACGCCGTGGACGTCCGTCACGCCGCCGCCGGGGCGCTGGTCCGCCTGGCGGACAGGCCCATCCTTCCCGCCTTGCGGAAGCTCGCCGGGACGTACCCGGAGGTCGCCACCCGCCGGGCCCTGCTGGAGGCGTGTGAACGCGCTGGGCGGTAGGCGCCTGGCGGCTTGGCGCTGTCGGCGAACAACGGACGCCGTCAACGGGAGTGACGCCGGTCTCAGGCCTGGAGCCGCTGCCGCGCCGCCGTCAGCTCCACCACGTGCTGCTGCTCCTCGGCGATGACCTCGTCCACCACGGCGCGGTCCTTCTCGCGCACCATCCCGCGCATCTCGTTCAGCAGCACCAGCGTGTCGCGCTCGATGCCCAGGGCGATCCGGATGGCGGCGGCGTCGTCGGCGCATTCCTCGGCGGTCTTGACGGCGGCGGCCTCGTCGGGGAAGGCGCGGTCCGTGGTCAGGGCGTGGACGTACCCGGCGTATTCCTCGCTGTACGTGTCGGGGGGCTTGTGCTCGCCCACGTCCTTGAGCATCTTCTCAAAGCGCTCCCGGTGGTAGCGCTCCTGGTCGGCCAGGGCCGCGAAGGTCTTCCGCAGCTCCGGATCGCGGACCATGTGGGCCAGCTTGGAATAGAAGGCCACGCCTGTCCTTTCGTCGTTGACCGCCACGCTCACCAGCTCCGAGACGTCGAACATCTTGGCCATGATCTGTCCTCTCTCCACCGCCGGCGATCGGTTCCTCGCCCGCGGGAGTCCATCGCTGGATGTCCTGGCCGGCGGACCGGCAGGCGCCGGTAAGTATATGCCTCCGGCCGGCGGGGTTTCCAACCTTGATTCGGCCAGTTGCGCCGGGCGGCCCGGCGCGTCGCCCGGCCGGGGCAGGTCGTCCGCGCCGCGGGGCGCCGGGAGGCGGACACCGTCCGGCGACCGGCCCTCTATCTCTGGGCGTACGGGTTGCGGTCGTCCAGGGGGGGCGCGCCGGCGGGGGGCTGGGGTGAGACGGTCGGCTGAGAAGGCTCGGGCCTCCGCTTCCGCCGGCCGAGCACCAGCCACAGCAGACCGACCCCGACAGAGGCCAGCCCCCCGCCCAGATACCCCACCATGGCCAGGGCGCCGGCCGGCCTGCGCCCGTACTCGAAGATCAGGCAGTTGTCGAACTGGATGCCGGGATAGCCCTGCCTCAGCAGGTTCTTCTCCTCGCTGCCGATGGACTCGATCTTGTTGACGATCATCCCCTGCATCGTCTGCTGATTCGTCAGCCGGAGAAGCTCTTCCTCGTTCTTGACCTTCCGGAACTTGGCGATAAGGCGTATGTTCTTGGGCAGGGGCAGGTCGTCGGGTATCTTCCCCGCCTTCTGGATTCGGGCCGCCACTTCACGATGCCACTCGCCGCCGGCAACCAGGAGGGGGATGTACACCTTTTTCCAGGGGCCCTGCTTGTGCTGCCCCTCCCATATGAAGTAATTGACGCAGGCGACGAAATCCTCGACCACGACGTGGGCGTTCTCGCCGGGGCCCTGGGCGATCAGTCGTCCACAGGTGACGTGGGCGGGCTTGCGGGAGGCGGCTGTGGCCAGGCGGAGCTCGCGTATGCCGAAATACCCCAGCACCAGTCCGAGGACGATCAGGCCGAGCTTGATTCTCGTCATCGCTGCCGGTCCTTTCCGGAATGTCGCCTGCGGTGCGGCCCTGCCGGCAAGCGGGGGCGCCAGACGTGCCGCCAGCGGATTCTGTAGTGGATCCGCCCGGCTGTCAACCCCGCGGGCAGGGCGACCTGGTCCGGCATGATGCGGAGGCAGGGAATGTGCGGGCTCTTCGGGTTGCTGCGGGGTTTATAGGTGATTGAGCGGCGGGGCGGATCGTCACAGGACCCCGCTCCGTGGCCGCCGGAGGCGGACCGGTCCGATCCGGCAAGGGCTGATGATGGCGAGAACGGCAAGCACAACCGGGCGAGGAGCAGGCAACTGGCGTCGCAAGTGGAAGCGGTCGGCGCTGGCAAGCCGGCGGGAGGCGGCGGCGTCGCTGGGCGACATCTTTCGGCGGCGGCGGGGCCGGGGCGGGGCGATCCTGGCGGTCC
>CAZNSB010000304.1:0-6678 GCA_964575155.1 uncultured Planctomycetaceae bacterium
CGTGTACACCCGCAGGACCACCGGCCAGTCCGTCTTGGCCTCGCCGGAGACGTTCTTCAGGTCCACGCGAACGTCGTAGTTGCCCCGGGCAACTCCATGGACGCACGCCGCCGCCAGGGCGAGCAGCTTCAGCCATCGGGTCGTTGACATCATCGGGTCTCCTTGCGGTCTATAACCTTGTCGTCATGCGCCGGACCGCTCTCGGCCTCGAATGAGGCGGGATGGCCTTGGGCAGCGGTTGGCGGCCGTTGCGGAACCCAAGCGCAGCCGCAGCAGCAACAGCACGCGCACTCACTGTCGGCCGCCTCGATTCTACCCGCGGTCGGCGGTGATGCAACCGCTCGATGATCCTGGGTAGCGGCGGTGGGATTCGAATCCGCGTCGGGCGGCCGGGTAAGGTTTGCCGTGGCAAGTCGTTACGGGTGACGGGTGGCGCGCCGCCGGCGACGTTCGCTGCGATGCGGGCGGTCGCCTTCCCGGACCGCAGCGCCTGAGCTGCTATCCCGCCTCCTGAACCAGGGCGAATTTTTTTGTGCCGCCGCTGCGAATTCCGGCGGGCGGTGGCACGTTTTCTCTAGTGACAGCGGGTCCGATTCGTACAGGGCCGGTGTGAGGCTGTGCCTCCAGTTCTTCTGGGGCGGCTTTTGCGAATCAGACGCTTCTAAAGATATACATGAATCGCATTACGGCAACGGCAGGATGGCACCCGCCCATGGCCTCCGGGCATTGTGTTCCGCTTTCGGCCGCTGCGGAAAATCCATGATGGCCGAATGATCGGGCCGGGTACTTCCAGCCCCCCCTGAGAGGCAGGACGACCATGGCAACCAGCAAGTCTCCGAGTACCACACCCGCGGTGTGCGAGTCGTTGGAGCCCCGTCTTCTTCTGTCCACCGGCCCGGTGCTGGAGGAGCTGTCCTTCGCGGCGGGCGGGGTCATCACCACCGAGGTCACCTCGATCGCCGCGACGTTCGACCGCCCGCTGGCGCCGGACGGCGTGCACGGGGACACGGTGCGCCTGAGGAACGTCGGGGCGGACGGGCAGTTCGGCACGGACGACGACACCTTCGCCATCCCGCAGGCGCTGTCGCTGTCTGCCGGCGACACGCGGATCGAGATGGCGTTCGACTCGCCCCTGCCGGACGGAACGTACCGGCTGGAGATCCTGGGCATGCAGGAGCTGCTGGTTGCCGGCAGCTACAAGGCCAACGGGCTGATCGGGCTGAACGCCTCGACCGGCCGGCCGTTCGCGCCGACCGAGGCGGTCCTGCCGGCCATTTGCGACATCGCCCTCGGCGACGGCGCCCTGTACCTGCTCAGCTCGGGGTGGAACGACGGATCACACCGGCACGTGATCTACTCGATGGACCTCGCCACCGGCGAGGTGTCGGCCCTGGGGATGGTGTCGCTGCCCACCGGGGAGTACACCCACTACGGCGACAACATCGACTACGACCCGGTCACCGGGCTGCTGTACGTCTCGGCGTCGCATCCGGACAACACGGTGGTGGCGTTTGACCCGGCCACCGGGATGCAGCAGGCGGCCGAGGTGGGCACGGGCGTGGTCAGCTTCGGCACGACGCTATGGGTGGACGATCACCTGTACGTGCTGGGCTCCTCCCCGACGGACATGGCGGGGATGTACTCCTGGCAGCCGGGGGGGGCAGGGATGTCCTGGGTGGGGCTGGCCCAACTTCCCGGCGGGAACTGGTCGGGGTCGTTCGCCAACGACTGGAAGGCCACCGACGCGCTGGCCTACGACCTGGCCGCGGACGTTCTCTACGCCGGCACGGCGGACAAGTACGGGGAGGGGTTCAACAAGCTGGTGGCCCTGGATCGGGCCACGGGGATGCAGTTGTCCGATCCCACGATCTTCGGCAATCTGTGGGTCCACGACATGGTGTTCGCCGACGGGCGGCTGTACGTGCTGGAGCACGCCCACGACCCCGACGGCGGCAACCTCAACGAAGGCGTGGCCCAGTTCAGCTACTGGGATCCGGCCAGCGGGGAGGTGGCCGTACTGGGCGCCATCGACTGGAGCCTGGACAACGCCGGGGCGTATCCGCTGGCCTACCACGTGCAGCCGGGATTGACCTCGGCGGCCGGCGAGCAGTTCGACGGCAATGCCGACGGGCGCGACGGCGGCATCTTCCAGGCCGAGTTCCTCGTGGACGTCACCGCCCCGCAGGTGGTCTCCACCACCCCGGCCGACGGGCTTGGAACCGACGCGGTCGAGCAGATCGTCGTCGCCTTCAGCGAGCCGATGGATCCGGCGACCATCGCCCCGCTGATGCTGGAAAGCGCCGGGGCGGACGGGGTCTTCGGCAGCGAGGACGACGACGACGTCGTCCTGAACGACTACACGCTGACCGACGGCAATCGGACCGTCACCTACGACACGTATGGCCCGCTGGCCGACGGGGCGTATCGCTTCACCCTGGCCGGGGAGGGGCCCTCGGCCCCGCGCGACCTGGTCGGCCGGACGCTGGCCGACGGGGACCTGACCGTGACCTTCAACGTCGCCCCCGCCCCGCACATCACGGCCGTCTCCGCCGGCGACGGCGCGATCCTGGACACGGCCACACCCACCATCACCATCACCTTCGATCGGCCCATGGACCCGGCCACGCTCACGCCGGAGACCGTCTTCCTGTTGGATGCCGCCTACGATCAGATCGCCCCCGACGCCGTCAGCTACGACGGGCCGGCAATGACGGCCACGGCCACCTGGGGGACCGCGCTGGCCGACGCCGAATACCGGCTGTCCGTGCTGGGCTCCACCGACGTGCCCACCATCAGCCAGGCCATCTCGATGGACGGAGACGACTACGCCGCCGTCCCGCACGCACCCGGCTTCGACGCCATCGAGAACGCAGACCGCCTCGCCGTCGAGGCGTGGGTATACATCACCGGCTGGCACGGCGACTGGTTCCTGGTCATGAACAAGTACGAAGCCGACAACGACTGGGGCTGGGACTTTGCCATCCACCGCAACAACGGGCTGTATTTCTTCGCCAACAGCGGGGCGTGGATCTACTCCGGGGCGACCATCGGCACGGACGAATGGCACCACATGGCCGTCAGCTACGACCGGGCCGAGGGGAAGATTCACTTCTTCGTGGACGGGCAAGAGGCCGCCGTGAAGGACTTCAGCGGGGACGTCCAGGATACGTCCGGCGAGCCGATGTACATCGGCTACAGCCGCGCCGGCGGTGACGAGATGTCCCGCGGGATGATCGCCGAGCTGCGGCTCTGGAGCGCAACCCGCAGCGAACTGGACATCCAGGCGAACATGAACCGCCACCTGGGGGGGGCGGTGGCGGGACTGGTCGGCTGCTGGTCGTTCGAGGACGGCGGCGTCATCGACGCGACGGGGCAGAACCCCGACGGCGAGGTCCACGGCAGCCCGGGCTTCGTCGAGGGCCCGGTGCTCTTGACGCCGATCCCGACCGGGACGGTCGCCCGCAGCGTCGAGGGCGTGGCCCTGGACGGCGAGAACGCCGCCGGGCCGCCCTCCGGCGACGGGCAGATGGGCGGGGCGTGGGTCAGCACGCTGACGATCGACACGACGCCGCCGGAAGTGCTCGCCACGAACCCGCCGGCGGGGCTCAGCAACGCCCCCGGCGGCGAGGTCCGGATCTTCTTCACCGAGGCCATCGACCCGGCGAGCGTCGGCCCGCTGACGCTGGAATCCGCCGGGCCGGACGGCGCGTTCGGCACCGCCGACGACGGCTCGCGCGTGCTGGTGAGCTTTACGCTCACCGGCGACGGCGCGGTCCTGACGTACGGCGCCGGCACGCCGCTGAGCGACGGGCTGCACAGGTACGTGCTGGGCGGCACCGGCCCCGGAGGCATCACCGACCTGGCGGGTCATCTCCTGGCCGGCGGGGACCTCCCCGTGACGTTCGAGCTGGACCAGACGCCGCCGCGGGTCCTGGCCATCACGCCGGCCCCCGGCAGCGGCACCAACCAGGACGTCTACGCCGTCAGCGTGACCTTCGACGAGCCGATGGACCAGGGGACCTTCACCGCGGAGAACTTCCGCCTGGTTCGGCGGTCGGCGGGCTCGGGGGGCATGGAAACGGTCACGCCGGACGACGTGGCGTTCTCGCCGGACGGGACGCAGGTGACGATGCACTTCGACCGCCCGCTGCGGACCGGCGACTACACGCTGCACCTGGCCAGCTACGACAAGATGCTCGCGGCGGTCTCGGGGGGGGCAATGAACGAGGTCGCCCTGTTCGATCTGACCGACAGCGCCCAGAGGGCCCTGGAGGTCACCTCGGGCAGCGCGGACGTTGCGGCGGCCACTTCCGGCCCCGGCGGGCTGTTCCTGCTGGACGTTCCCGGCGGCTCCAGCCGCTCCGCCCAGGTCAAGTTCCTCGATTTCGCCACCGGCGCGGTCACCGCGCTGGGGGCGGTGACGCGCACGGGCACGGGCAACTTCGACCGTGTGGCGGACTTGGCCTTCGACCCGGTCGGAAACATTTTGTACGTCAATTCCGCGATCTCCGGCGGGCTGCGGGCCTTTGACGTCGGCACGGGCGCGGACCTGGGGACGGTCCCGGCCTTTGAGGGCCTGACGGTTTGGGACATCGTCTTCGGCCGGGAAACGGGGCTGCTGTACACGCTGGGCAACGGGGCGGCGCTGCACGCGTATGACTCCGCCGACGGCACGGCGACGTACCTCGGCACCATGCCCCTGCGGGCGGGCGGGTTCGACGGCGACGCGGACGACCTGGCCTTCGACCCGGCCGGGAACTGCCTCTACGGCGCCAGCAGCTACGGCGCGTTCGAGATGGGCCAGTTCGACCTGGAAACGCGGACGGGCAGCGGCCTGAACGTTTCCGGCACGGGACTGGATCAAAACGACATCGCCGCCGTGGACGGCTTGCTGTACTTCCTTCAGTACACCAGCAGCGCGACGGCCAACATCTACCGCATCGACCCCGTCGCCGGCACGTACACGACGGCCGGCGCGGTGACCTTCTCGCAGGGCAATTTCGATTACCGCTACGACGATCTGGAGGTGGTGTTCATCAGCGGCCTGACGGACCCGGCGGGCAATCCCCTGGACGGAAACGCCGACGGCCGGCCCGGCGGGGACGTCGCCAGCGCCTTCCAGATCGACCACGTCCCGCCGCAGGTGGTCGCCACCACGCCCGCGCAGAACATGGGCGAGACGACGATCGAGCAGATCACCATCGAATTCGACGAGCCGATCGACCCGGCCTCGTTCGTTGATCTGGTCGTCTTCGCCTACGACTTCGACGGCACGCCCCAGGGGTCCCTGCTGGCCGCCTACCCCATCTGGTCGGACGACTACAGCTCCGTCACCTGGACGCTGCCGGAGGCCCTCGGAGAGGGGCACTACGAGTACGTCCTGTCCGGCGACCCGGCCGGCGGCATCAGGGACGTCACCACCAACCCGCTGGACGGCGACGCCGACGGCTCGCCCGGCGGGGATTACGTCGGGGCCTTCAACGTCGCCCCGGCCCCGCGGATCGTGGACGTGTCGATGGCCGACGGGGCCGTCACCCGCGACAACACGCCCACCATCGCCGTCACCTTCGACCGGGCGATGGACCCGGCGACCCTGACGCCGGAGACGATCGTCCTGATCGACGCCGGGTATGCCCAGGCCGCACCCGACGCCGTCACCTACGACGACGCCACCCTGACCGCCACCGCCGCCTGGACCACACCCCTGGCCGACGGGGACTACCGGCTGGCCGTGCTCGGCGCGGCGGAGGAGCCCGTGCTCACGCAGGCGATCCGCCTCAACGGGAACGACTACGTCGCCGTGCCGCACTATGCGGGCTTCGACGCCATCGAGGACGCCGACCGCGTCACCATCGAGGCCTGGGTCCATGTGGATTCCGAGGCCGATCACTTCCTGGTGGTGGACAAGTACGAATCCACCGGCGACTACGGCTGGGAGCTTTTGATCTACCGGGGCAGCGGACTGTGCTTCGTCGCCAACGGCAGCGCGTACGCGCACTCGGGGACGGGCGTCAGCGCCGACGAATGGCACCACGTGGCGATCAGCTACGACCGCGCGGAAGGGGACGTCCGCTTCTTCCTCGACGGGGTGCTGTCCGCCGTGAACGATTACAGCGCCGACGTCCAGGACACCTTCGGCGAGCCGCTGTACATCGGCTACAGCCCCTCCGGCGGCAACGAGTACAGCCGGGGCATGATCGGCGAGGTCCGCCTCTGGTCGGTCGCGCGCACCGAGGCCGAGATCCGGGCCGACATGAACCGCCACCTCGTCGGGTCGGTCGAGGGCCTGGTGGGCTGCTGGAGCTACGAGGACGGCGCCGCCCTCGACGCCACCGGCGGCGGGAACAACGGGACCATCTACGGCGACCCGGTCTTCGAGGACGGGCTGGTGCTGATGTGCCCGATTGCCGATGGCCCGATCGTCCGCAGCGAGAGGAACGTCGCCCTGGACGGGGAGAACGAAGGCGCCCTGCCCTCCGGCGACGGGGAGTCGGGCGGGGCCTGGGTGAGTGCCTTCACCATCGACAGCACCGGGCCGAAGGTCGTCGCCATGGAGCCCATCCAGCCGGGCGAGGCCTGGGACCATCTCCAGGAGCTGGTCTTCGAGTTCGACGAGCCCGTCGACCCGGCGGGGATCTTCCCCGGCCACCAGGCGATGAGGGGCACGCGGATTCCGCC
>CAZNSB010000305.1:0-6628 GCA_964575155.1 uncultured Planctomycetaceae bacterium
GCCGCCCCACGCCGTGTCGGCGTAGAGCGTGGCGGCGGCGCGGAAGCTGGCCAGCGCGGCCGCCGCGTTCGACGTGCGCAGGCCGAGTGCGCCCCGGAGGTACAGGATGCGGGCCTTCTGCGCGTCGGTCGCCGCCCGACGCGCCGCCGCGTCCAGCAGGACATCCGTGCCCCGGGTGACGCGCTTGTCGATCAGCGTGTCGATGACGTCCAGGTGGCTGTCCAGGTCCAGGGCCTGGGCGGTGAGCCTCTCGATGACGAACTTCGCCCGCTTGTGGTCCGGGTCGGCGGCCAGTATCTCGCGCCAGAGCTTCAGCGACTTTTCGAGCTGGCAGTCCTTGAGGGCGGCCTCGGCGTCGGCTTCCTTGTTCGGCGCCGGCGCCTGGGCCCACGCCAAGCCGCCCCAGGCCAGGGCCGCCATCGTCAGCATCGGGAGTATGCGCATCTTCATTGGGCACCTGCTTTCTTCTCTCCCAGGACCCGTTGGATGTTCCGCAGCTCGTCGATGTCGTCGGCGTCGGGGAACAGCTCCACCAGCCGGCCGTAGTAACGACGGGCCTCGTCCTTCTTCCCATCGCCGAGATACAGCGCCGCCAGCGACCGGAGGACGGCGCCGGAGGTGGGCGTGAGCTTCTCGGCCCTGGTGAGCAGTCGAATGGCGTCTTTGCGTTTTCCCTCGGCCCGGAGGGCGTTGGCGGCGTGGCAGTAGTACCGGGACATCTCAGCGGCGCCGAAGACTTTCTTCTCGCCGGCGGCCACCAGGGCCTTCGCCACCGCGGCGTAGTCCTTCTTCGCCAGAAGCAGCCGGACCTCCAGCTCCAGGGCCCGCCGGCTGTCGGGCTCGACCTGCATCAGCCGCTTCAGGTGCTTGGCGGCGAGGTCGGTGTTTCCGGCGGCCAGCCAGCCGGCGGCCAGCATGAACCGCCCGTCGGCGCTGGCGGGGGAGGCCTTCAGCAGGCGGTAGCCCTCGTGCAGCGCGCAGTATCTCGTGGCGACCTTGTAGGTGTCCTTGACGCCGTCGATCGGCCCGAGCACGACGTGGTCGGCGGCCAGGTCGCCGGGCCTTGCGGGCGCGGGGAGGCGTCGGGCCCGGACCGGGCCGACGTACTTCCGCTGGAGGAGGTACGCCCGGCCGAGGAGCAGGTAAAGCTCCGGCGAGGCGAGCCCGGCCTCCTCGGCGAGCAGCAGATACTTCTGGGCCAGCGCCCCCATCCCCCGGGCCAGGCAGATCTTGCCCAGGACGAGGCTGTTGGTGGGGTCGCGGACGTCGGCTTTCAGGGCCTTCTCCAGGTGGACCTTGGCCTTGACCGGATCGCCCAGGGCGTAATGGCACTTGCCCAGCACCGACGCCGTCGCCGGGTCCTGCTTCAGCCGGTACGCCTGCCGGAGATACTCCAGCGCCTCGGTGTGCCTTCCTCGCTCGTGCAGGATCTTCCCGGTGAGGCGGTTGGCCTCGGGGTTCTCCTTGTCGGCGGCCAGCACGCTCTTGAGCACGCCCAGGGCGTCGTCGCGGCGGTTCAGGTGCAACTGCGCCCGCGCCAGGATCAGCCGCTGCTGGATGTTGGCCTTGCCGGCGGCGTGGATCGGCGCCAGCAGCTTCACCACGCCGGCGTAGTCGCCGCGGGCGTAGACCCGCACCGCCTCGATCTCCTGACCCGGCGAGACGCCCGCCAGGAAACATCCCAGGATCGTGAACGTGAGCAGGAGAGACTTGGTTCGCATCGGACTTCCCTTTCCGAGGAAACGGCGAATTCCTCTTCGTTCCCCTGTGAGCCGGTACCTCCCAGAACCCCGGCTCAAGGCCCATTCGAACCTTGCAGCGGGCGAATCCTAACCGATCGGCGCGGGGGAGTCCAGAGTATTGCCTTGCCAAACGGGGTGAATTTGGGGAAATGGGTGCGCCTGCCCCGAAAGCCGTCACGGAGCCGGAGATGAAAGAGGACATTCGCGAGTACGCCCGCATCGGGCTGGTGCATCACCTGCTGCACCCGGGCTGCGCCGGCGACGCCGACGAGCACGCCCGCACACTGGCGGCGTTCGTCCGGCGAGACGACATCGAGACGTTCGATTGCTGCCTGCCCTACGGGCACGACCGCCGCCGGAGGCTCATCCCCGTCGTCCGCGACTGCGGAAAGACGGACGTCGCCTACGCCCTGTTCCTGTTCCCGTCGCGGAAGATCTCGCTCGGCTCGCTCTCGCCGGCCGAGCAGGGCTTGGCCCGCCTGGCCGTCAGCGACCAGATCGAGCTGGCCGCGGCCATCGGCGCGGCGGGTTTCGTGTTCTCCTCCGGCGCGGACGTGCCGGAGGCCCGCCCGGCCGCCCGAGAGGCCTTCGCCGACTTCTGCCGGTGGTTCTGCGGCGAGCTGAAAGCCCCCGGCATCACGGCCCTGCTGGAGCCGTTCGACACCGACGTCGACAAGAAGTGCCTCTACGGGCCCACCGAGCGGTGCGTGGAGCTGATCGAGTCGCTCCGCCCGGAGGTCGACAACCTCAAGATCGAGCTGGACATGGCCCACCTGCCGCTGATGGGCGAGACCTTCGACCACGCCGTCCGGACCGCCGCGCCTCACCTCGGCCGCGTCCACCTGGGCAACTGCGTCCTCGCCGACCCCTCCCACCCGCTGTACGGCGACAAGCACCCGCCGCTGGGCCTGCCCGGCGGCGAGCACGACGTGCCCGAGCTGACGGCGTTCCTCCGCCTGCTGCTGGAGGCGGGCTACCTGAAGCGGGGGCGGCGCCGCTCGCTGGTGCTGGAGATCAGCCCCTTCCCCGGCAAGAGCGTCGACGAGACCGTCGCCGACAACCTCGCCCGCCTGGCCCGGGCCTGGGCGGCGGTGTGAGCATGCCGGGCGTGTTACGAGCCGAGTCGTCTGAATCGGTGTCGGGGGGGCTCGACCGTAATGAAGGCTTGCTGGAGTTGCTCTTCCGAATAGGAGCCCAGGACCTTGTGCAGTTCCTGGTGTCCGGCCGAACAGGTCGCCGGGGAGATCCGAAGGTAGATCACGCCTGCGCCGAGCCGGTTGACGAAGACGAGCCCACCGAAGTCTCGGTCGCGCGTGACCAGGATGCGATTCTGCTCCTGGGAGGCGGCGAGCAGTTGGGAATCGTAGGCCCGGGCCAGTCCCATTTCCGATGCGGTTGCCACATCATGGCCGGACTCCTGGAGGAACCGAGCGGTGACGGCATACACGTCCTGCTCCAGGAGGAATCTCATGACGAGGCCGTCACGTGAAGGTCCTCGGCTCCCAGGACTTCAATAGCATACTGGATGCAGGCACGAACGTCGGCGACTTCGAGGTCGGGGTAGTGGTCCTTGACGATCTCCTCGAAGGGAATCCCCTCGCGCACCAACTCCAGCACGTTGACCACGGGAATCCGAGTGCCGGCGACGCAGGGCTTGCCGAAGTGGACGCTCGGGTTGACCTCGATGCGCTGTCTCATCGTCCTTTCCCGAGTTGCGGTCGCGGCATCATCTGTTCGCTGTAGAACGTATTCTAGTCAGATTCCCGAGACTTGTCAACAACTCGACGGCGGGCAGGTGCCACCCGAGAACACGGGTTCTGAAACAGCTTGTTTACGATGGCGTGGGTGCGTCGCCGGGTCATTTCCCGCCGGCTGGGTTGGTGGCCGGCGCGGGACTCCGGGCCGACCAGTCCTGCCAGGTGACGGCGTAGAAGAGGCAGGCGTCGCCCATGAGGAAGCCGGTGACGTACTTGTCGCGGTAGGGGATGCCGCCGAGGAAGCTGGCGCGGCCGTCGGGAGCGGCACGTACGGTCATGGCCAGCAGTTGCCTCATGCCGGCCATCTGCGTACACAGCCGTGCCACCCGCGGGCGGTCGTTCATGGCCCTGGCCGCGCCGATCCCCATGCCGGAGGCGGTCATGCCGACGCCCATGACGACGGGGCCGGAGTCGATGTCCTCTCGCCCGGGGCGCCCGGCGGGCCATTCGGCGAAACCGGCGATGACCTGCCGATCGATCCAGAAGTGCTTCACGTAGTTCCGGTAGGACTGCTCGGCGAACCGTCGATCGATCATCGCCAGCAGCGCCAGGCGCATGGAGAGGTCGCAGCCCCGCGGCGCGCCGAAGGCCTTGCCGGTCCCCAGCTCGCAACGGTGGTAGGGCAGGCCCGTGGCCTTGTCGGTGCCGTGCTTGCGGATCCACTCGAGGTGCTTGCCGGCGACCTCGGCGCTCTGCGAGCCGCCGGTGTGCCTGTCTCGCAGCGCCAGCGACAGCAGGCAGGGGATCGTGTCGAAGGTCCAGGAGTAGTCGGGGTAGGATTCCATCGGCCGGCCGCGGCGCGCCGCCAGGCCGGCGTGCAGCACGTCGGAGATGCGCTTGTGGATCTTCTCGTACCGGTCGTCGCCGCCGACCCGACGGTAGCAGCCGAGGGCGAGATTGAACTGTCCCAGGTACGTCGCCTGGCGGTTGAAGCGGGCGAGCTTCTCCAGCTTTCCGCCCGGCGGGCGGACTCGCCGCACGACGGCGGGCAGGGCCAGGTCGATGCACCGGGCGATGCGCTTCCTCGCCAGGGCTTCGTGCTTCCGGTCCGCGACGGCCAGGTTGGCGTAGGCCATCGCCGGCAGGACGTACGGAAACAGGTCCCCCTCGGGGAACATGCGACACTGTTCGCGGACCGCCCCGGCGTACTGCTGCGGCGCGTCCAGGAGGGCCTCGAACTCCTTCAGCAGCGTCTGCCGGACATCGCGGATGACGGCCGCCGCGGGTCGGCTCCTTGCCTTGGCGGGTCCGGCGGGCGGGGCATCGGCGCCGCCCGCCCATCGCGCGAGCAGGGCGAGAAGGAGAATGAGGGAAGGACGCTTCATATGACTCCATTCTAACTGAAACGAGAGCGGCGTGCATGCGGAGGTCGCTTCGTCCGGCGGCGTGGGTGCCACGGCCAAAGGCAGGCTCGCGGGGTCCGCGAGTCTGCCTTTGACCGTGCTGGCCTGCGAGCGTGCACGGCCAAGTCCCGAGAAACCGGGACTTGACCGTGGCACCCGATTCCGGGCCTCTCCCGCCGCCACGATCTGTGGGTGGCCCCCCCTGGCGCGGGCGCGGGGATTTGGGTTGCCCGGGCGCGGGGGGGCGGATACGGTGTTGCGAATCGCACGCGGGGGCGTTCACGAAGGACAGGGCATGACGGAGCGGAATCGCAGGCTGTCGGCGCTGCGGCGGGTCTGCCGCAAGGGCCGCGTCGGCGCGGTCCTGCTGACCCGGCGGGAGCACGTCCGCTACTTCAGCGGGTTCACCGGCGAGGACAGCTACCTGCTGGTCGGGCCCCGGTGGGTCAGGCTGCTCACCGACGGGCGTTTCACCGAGCAGGCGCGGATCGAGTGCCCGCGGGTCAAGGCCGTCGCCCGTCCCGGGAGGATGATCGACGCGGTGGCGGAGGGCCTGTCCGGTCGGAAGGTCCGCCGGCTGGGGGTGGAGGGCGACTCGATGACGTTGACCTTCCGGTCGGAGCTGGCCAAGGCCCTGCCGAAGCTCCGCATCAAGGCCTTCGGCGGGGAGCTGGCGGCCCTGCGGGAGGTCAAGGACGCCGCCGAGCTGCGGGCGATCCGAAAGGCGGTGCGCGTCGCCGAGCGGGCCTTCCGGGACCTGCTGGTCGGCGGGCGAAGGGGCCTTCTCGGGCGGACGGAATCGCAGGTGGCCGGCGAGCTGGACTACCGCATGCGCCTGCGCGGGGCCGAGCGGGCCGCGTTCGACACCGTCGTCGCCGCCGGGCCCCACGCCGCTATGCCCCACTACCGCCCCGGCTCGACCCCGATCCGCCGCGGAGACCTCGTCCTCATCGACTGGGGCGCGGTGGTGGCGGGGTACTGCTCCGACTTGACGCGGGTGGTCTTTACCGGTAGAATCCCCCCCCAAATCGCGCGGATTTATGGCCTTGTGCTCCGCGCCCAGTCGGCCGCCGCCTCGGCCGCACGCCCCGGCGCCCCCTGCCGGTCCGTCGACGCCGCCGGGCGGGGCGTGATCGAGCGGGGCGGGTACGGCGATGCGTTCGTCCACGGCCTCGGGCACGGGATCGGGCTTCAGGTGCACGAGTCGCCGGGGCTGGGCCGGCCGGGGCGGCAGCGGCTCCGCGCCGGGATGGTCGTCACCATCGAGCCGGGTATCTACATCCCCGGCGTCGGCGGCGTCCGCATCGAGGACGACGTCCTCATCACCCGCGCCGCCCCGCGACGCCTGAGCAGGCTGTCCCGCCGGCTCGAAGAGGCGGTGCTGAGGTAGCGCCGCAGCCAAAGGCGAGGAAGGACCATGAATATCGACGAGGTCAGAGAGCTGGTCCGGCTGATGGTGGAGAACGACCTGGCCGAACTGGACATCACGGAGGGGGAAGACAAGATTCGTCTGAAGCGGGGCCCGGGGCAGGAGGTGATCCGGATGGTTCCGGCGGGGCCTGCGTTGTCCGCCGAGGCGGTGCCGGTGGCGCCGGCGGCGTCGCCCCTGCCGGCGCCGGCGGCCGAGGCCGAGGCCGCGGCCGCGGAGGAGCTGCTGGAGATCAAGAGCCCCATGGTGGGGTCGTTCTACGCCGCGACCAGCCCCGACGACGAGCCCTACGTCTCGGAGGGGACGGAGGTGGCCGCCGACACCGTGGTCTGCATCGTCGAGGCCATGAAGGTCATG
>CAZNSB010000306.1:0-6616 GCA_964575155.1 uncultured Planctomycetaceae bacterium
GCACAGGGAAGTCGACGGCCGCCGCGGCGCCATCAACGCCGCCGTCTCCTGGCTGGTGCCGCGCCCGCACACGCCGATGCAGTGGTCCGCTCAGGCGACGGAAGACTACTTCTGGTCCGTCCGCCGCCGGCTCCGCGAGCTGGCCCGAAAGTCCCCGGTGCAGTTCCGGTTCCACCGCATCGAGCGCAGCCTCCTGGAGGCGACCATCGCCCGCGGCGACCGCCGCCTCGCCGCCGCCATCCAGGCCGCCTGGAAACTGGGCGCCCGCTTCGACGGCTGGGACGAGCACTTCGATTACGAAAAATGGACCGCCGCCTTCGACGAGACCGGCATCGACCCGGCCTTCTACGCCCAACGCGAGCGCCCCGCCGACGAGCTGCTCCCCTGGGACCACATCGACTCCGGCCGACCGCGCGAAACGCTGCTGAGCGAGCGACAGAAGATGCTCGAGGAGCTGAGGTGACTGCACTGCACAGGGCGCCATGGCGGCCGCTGTCTGCCCCCACGGACGTCACGCCACCGGCTCTCGCCCGCGGCGCTCCCTGTCGCTTCACTCGTCCCCGTTCTGGGCGATCAGCTCGCGCACTACGGGCACGAGCTTCCTCGGCACCTTGAAGATCGTCTCCGGGGGTCCTTTGAGACCCGCTTCATCTTCCGCAGCGGCCTGCTCATCGCTCTGCTTCTCGTAGTGAGCCAATACACTGCGAACCCTGGCTTCGTCCCACCCCACGGGGAACTTGTTCGTTCGTTGCCGCTTCTTGCCCATTGCTATTTCCTGCGCCTGCGCCGCTTGTAAGCAGCCAGGGCTTTGCCTTTCAGCTCGTACGCGGTAATGGCAAAGACATGGATCAACGACACTCCTTATGCGCCATCGCGTCCAGAGCAGTCAAACCTGCGTATACGCGATGATCTTGTACCCCAGCCGGGCGGCGAGGAACTCGGTCACGTTGTAAGGCGGCACCGGGCGGACCTCGACGACGTCGGCGGCGACGACGCGGCGCTCGGCGCAGAGACGCCGCAGCAGCCCGGTCACGTCGCGCCAGCGCAGGCCCCCGGGCTCGGGCGTGCCCACGCCGGGGGCCTCCGCCGGGTCGAAGCCGTCCACGTCCACCGTCACGTACACCCTCTCGCCGAGCAGGGCGAGGGCCTTGTCGATCCACCCCGGATCGTCCTCGACCATCCGCGGCGTGATGAAGTTCGCCGCCTGCTCGGGGCAGGCTTCGTATTCGCCCTGCGAGAAGCTGCGGACGCCGACCTGGGCGAGGCGGCCGGTGATCTCCAGCACCCGCCGCATCACGCAGGCATGGGAGAGCTTCCGCCCCAGGTACTCGTCGCGGAGGTCGGCGTGGGCGTCGATCTGGAGGACGGAGAGGCCGCGGTGGTGCGCGGCGGCCTCGGCCACGAGGGCCGCCGTGATGCTGTGCTCCCCGCCGAGGGCCAGGAGGAACTTGCCGGCGCAAAGGACCGGCTCGGCGGCGGCGCGGATGCGGGCCATCACCTCCTCGGGCGCCCCGGCGGGCTCGACGGGCGCCAGCGTGGCCACGCCGGCGGCGACGAACTCGCCGCCCAGCTCCTCGTCGAACCACTCGACCTGGGCGGAGGCCTCGATAATCGCCGCCGGCCCGGCCGACGTGCCCCGCCCGTACGTCACCGTGCCCTCATACGGCACCGGCAGGACGAAGTACCGCGCGGTGCGCGGGTCGGAGAACTCCTCCGGCAGGTCCAGGAAGTTGTTGGGTTCGGGCATCGGCGCTCCATCCGGCCGCATTCGCCCGGCCCGGCGGCCGGGGCGGCACGAAGGATAGGCTCCCGGCGAAGGGTTTTTCAATGCCGTTTCGCCTCCTCCGGCTTCTGAGCCGGAGCCACTTTCTTGCCGGTGACATAGATGAGGATGTTTCGCATGATATCGAAGGCGCTCCGGGGCATGTAGCCCTTCACGTCGCGGCAGCGGACGCCGGCCAGGCCGGCGGTCAGGTCGTACCGGCTGACGACCGCGGCCAGCCGGCCGCCCACCCACAGACCCCACAGCCTCGGGGCGCCCTGTACCGACGGGCGATACCTGACCTTCGTGATGGGCCTGCCGCCGGCGGTGAAGATCGGGTGCGCAGACGGCACCGGCCCCCAGCGGGCGTCCGGCAGCAGGGACATCAGTTGCTCCCGGACGGCGGCGGCAAACTGCTCGTTCCCGCCGGCGGCGTCCACGATCAGCGTCCCCCCGCCGAGGAGATAGGCCCTGACGGCGTCGCCCTGGCGCGGGTCGAAGGGAATGGCCGCCGTTCCGGTCATCGCCGCGACCGGCCAGCGGGCGGGGTCCAGCCCCGCCAGGTCGATCGGCCCGGACAGCTTCACCCTCACGCGGTGGCGATTGCCCATGAGGATGGCGAAGCGCTCCCAGGCCAGCGGCTCGGGGTCCCAGTTGCCGTTGTGGCGGACGCGGACGACGCGGATCGTGCCCACAGGCTGGAAGGCCCCCCCCGCCGGCCAGCGGCCGGCCCTGAGATTCCTCAGCGACCGGCCGGTGGCGTAGAAAAAAATGTTGGCCCCGAGCTGGAAGGCCTCCTGCTGCGTCGCGAACCGATTGAGCTGCCAGCTCAGCGAGAGGTCGTGGGCCGAGTGGACCGCCAGCAGCCGCACGCCATTGGGGATCCCAAGCAGCGGCCGCTTCTTCCGGGTCTGGTAGTGGACGTGGTACAGCGGATGGTCCAGCCGGAGGAGCTTGAGCCCGTACTGGGGAAACATCTTCGCGTAGACCTTCTCCATGGCGTTGGAGAACTCGTTGCTGCCGCCGGCGGCGACGGAGAGGATCAGCCCGCCGCGGTGGACGAACCGCCGCAGCCGGGCCAGCTCCGCTTCGGTGAACCTCGGCGCCGAGGCCCCGGAGATGTACAGGACGGGCACACCGTCGGCCAGCTCGTCCGACCGGACGACCTGCCAGCGGACCGCGGTTGTACAGAGTTCCGGGGAGAGCCACTCCGTCAGGCGGGCCAGGTCGTGCGGGCGGGTGTTCCAGAGCCCGTCGTAGCGGAGCTTGCGGAAGGCGACCGGCGTCCGGCCGGCACTGAGGAACAGCACCGCCAGGGACGTGTCGGTGAGGTCGTCGGCGTAGCGCCAGCTCCCGTCGCCGCGCTGGTCGGCCAGCAGCCTGGCGGCGCCGAGGGCGCACCAGTCGCGCCCGCCGAGGCTGGCGTACCCCCCCGCCAAGGCGGCGCGCTGGACCTGGTAAAGGTAATGGCAGGCGTCGCGCCTCGACCGGCGGGCAGGGTCGAAGTCGGCCCGGAAGGCCTCGTCCAGGAACGCGCGGGCGCGGTCGATGGGCACCTGCCAGGCGTTGGCCTTGGCGGCGAGAAAGCGCCGTGTGAAGGCGGCGTCAAAGCAGATCAGGAGGCTCGCCAGGTGAGCGGCCGTCGCGGCCCCGTCGCTGTGGGCGGACCTGCCGGCGCCCCACCCGCCGTCGGGGTTCTGTGTCTCGCGCAGTCGCTGCTCGAGGAGCTTCCAGTACCCGGAGGGCACCTCCAGTCGGCTGCGGGCGGCGGCGGCGACGGCGCAGACGGCGGCCGGGCCGAACGGGTCGCCCGGGTCGCGGTCGGGCGGGCGGACCCGCCCGCCGCCGGCGCGGTGGGCGGCGGTGGACAGGAGCCAGCGGAGGTCCTCGCCCAGCAGCTTGCGGCGCTCCCGCCCGCAGGTCCCCCAGACGCACGCCCGCAGGGCCCGGGCCTCGACGCTGTGCATCCCCGCCGCCGCCAGCCACTCAAGCGCACGTTTCATGCGGCCGACCTGCCGGCTGGCGCCGGTCTCCAGGAGCGCGCAGGCGCACAGGGCCGTGGTCGCGCCGTGATTCGATTCCACCCCGCCCGCCCCCTCCCCCGCACGCTCCGGCCAGTGGGCCTCGAGCATCCTCGACCACAGGTACTGCCGGCCGGATTCGATCGCCCGGTCCACCGCCTTCTCCGACACCTCGACCTGGGGGCGGGCGGGGGCGCACCCGCCCAGCACGGACAGCAGCAGCACGCAAGAGCCCGCCCGGTGAGTCCGACGCATATCCGGGTCCTCCCCTGCCGCCCCGCCGGCAGCGACCGGCGGGCGAGCAGCAGCTTCTGCTCCAGGATACCGCGCCCCGGCGCCCGCTTCCACCCGACGATGCCTCTGGCCACCGGGGGGCCGCTGTGTTACCATCGCCGGACCCAATGCGAGACAGCCATGGCTGAAAAGAAAGACAAGCCCCGGAAGTCCTGGCAGCACCGGCTGACCCGAGAGGCCGACCCGGCGGCGGCCGAACTGCTGGCGTCGGTCGACGTGGACGCCGCCCTGTACAAGTACGACGTCGCCGGCTCCATCGCCCACGCGCAGATGCTCGCCGAGATCGGCGTCCTCTCGCGGGCCGAGCTGGCCGCGATCCAGGCCGGCCTGAAGGCCGTCGCCGCCGACATCGAGGCCGGCAAAATCAAGCTCGATGCCGACCTGGAAGACATCCACATGGTCATCGAGTCGGCCCTGATCGAGCGCGTCGGCGAGGGCGGGCGGAAGCTCCACACCGGGCGGAGCCGAAACGACCAGGTCGCCGTGGACCTGCGGCTGTGGGCGCGCGACGCCATCGACGAGGTGACGGGGCTGATCCGCCGGCTCCAGAAGGCCTTCGTGAAGCTGGCCTCCGGGAAGCAAGGGGCGACGGTCATGCCCGCCTACACGCACCTCCGGCGCGCCCAGCCGATCCTCGCCGGACACGCCCTGCTGGCCTGCGTCGAGATGCTCGACCGCGACGCCGACCGGCTGGCGGACTGCCGAAAGCGCGTCAACGTCTGCCCCCTGGGCAGCGCCGCCGTCGCCGGCACCTCCATCCCGCTGGACCGGCGGCGGGTCGCCGAGCTGCTCGGCTTCCCCGACGTCACCCGCAACAGCATCGACGCCACTTCCGACCGCGACTTCCTCGCCGAGCTGTGCTTCGGCCTGGCCGCACTCGCCGGGCACCTCAGCCGATGGGCGGAGGACTGGATCCTCTTCTCCACCACCGAGTTCGGCTTCCTCGAGCTGGACGAGGCCTACTGCACGTCCAGCTCCATGATGCCGCAGAAGAAGAACCCCGACACGCTCGAGCTCATCCGCGCCAAGTCGGCCACGGCCACGGCCGCGGTGGTCGGGCTGCTGACCTTGACGAAGTCGCTCCCGGCCGGATACAGCCGCGACCTCCAGGACGACAAGCGGTTCGCCTTCCCGGCCGTCGCGGCGGTGGAGTCCGCCCTGACGGTGGCGGCGGGGATCGTCTCGACGGCCAGGCTCCGCCCCGAGCGCATCGCCGCCGGCCTCGACGCCGGCTTCCTGGACGCGACCTCCCTCGCCGAGTACCTGGTCGGCAAGGGCCTCCCCTTCCGCACCGCCCACCAGATCGTCGGCGGCCTCGTCCGCCGGGCCGAGGAATCCGGCAAGACCCTCGCCGAGCTGCCCCTGGAGACCCTCCGGTCGGCCTGCGAGAAGATCGGCCCGGACGTCGCCGAACACCTCGGCGCCGCCAACGTCATCCGGCACTACGCCCCTGAAGGCGCCGCCGGCGAAAAGCAGCTCCGCGAGCAACTGGCGTTCTGGCGCAGGCAGCTCGGCTAAGCCTCCGTCGGCAGCATTGCTGCAACAATCGAAAGCCGCAAACCGAGAATTCCTGTGCGGGAATTCGATTTCATCGAGTGGGTTCGAGGGCGGGCGGGCTTTGACCGGAGGCTCGTCGAGGTCGGCCCGGGGGACGACTGCGCGGTGCTGCGGTTCGGCGCCGAGAAGCTACTGGTGACGTGCGACCAGGTGCTGGAGGGGGTTCACTTCTCTTTGACGCGTCACGGCCCGGCGGCGGCGGGTCGGAAGGCGGCGGCGAGGAACCTCTCCGACGTCGCGGCGATGGCCGGCCTGCCGGTGGCGATGGTGGCGGCGCTGGGCGCGCCCAAGGGCTTCTCCCAGGCCGACGCCGAGGCCGTCCACGACGGGCTGCGGTCGGTGGGCGATGAGTTCGACTGCCCGCTGGTCGGGGGCGACCTGGCGGCGTGGTCCGACCCGTCCGGACGCCTGCACATCAGCGTGACCGTCCTCGGGCGAAGCGCCGGCGTCGGGCCGGTCCTCCGCAGCGGGGCCACCCCCGGCGACGCGGTCTGCGTCACCGGCACGCTCGGCGCCGCCTGGAACAGCCGCCGGCACCTGTCCTTCACGCCCCGCGTCCGCGAGGCCCGCTCGCTGGCCGGAGCGTTCCCCGTGCACGCGATGATCGACATCTCCGACGGGCTCGCCGCCGACCTGGGCCACCTCGCCGCCGCCAGCGGCGTCGCCGCCGAGGTCGACGCCGCGGGCGTGCCCATCTCCGAGCCGGGGCGCGATTGCAGCGACCCCCTGGCCGCCGCCCTGTTCGACGGGGAGGACTACGAGCTGCTGTTCGCGCTGCCGCCCGATCATGCCGAGCGGCTCCTCCGCACCCAGCCCCTGGCCGCGCCCGTCAGCCGGATCGGGACAATCACCAAGGGCAGCGGGCTGACCCTGGTCCGCGACGACCGGCGGGAGCCGCTCGAGACCCGCGGGTGGAAGCACGAAACCTAAGTGTTGCGTCAGGTTTGAGGCGACAGGTGGGACTTCGTCCCACCCTACGGAC
>CAZNSB010000307.1:0-6579 GCA_964575155.1 uncultured Planctomycetaceae bacterium
TCATCTCACAGGGAACCATTGAAGAGGGAATGCTTGCCCTGCTGTCGTTCAAGAGGTCCCTGTTCGCCGGGGTGCTGGACGGCGGCACAGACGAGGTTTTCCTCGGCGGGACGCGTTTGAAGCGTTTCATGGACTCTGTCGAGAAGGTTGCGGGCGGCATTCCCGAGCCGATGCCGACCTCGTCGCCTCCGGCCGAGCCGGGACCGGCCGGCGCGGCGCCCCCGGAGGAGGAACCGCCTTCTCCGGCCGTCGCCGGGCCCTCCCAGCAGCAGATGCTGGTGGACCTCGTGTCCGCGGGTACGGCCTTCTTGAGTCAGCTCGGCCAGGTGCTCGGGGATGCCGGCCCGCGGCGCAAACGGCCCGCTGCGGCGGCGTTCCCCGCCAACCTCATCAAGCAGGACGAGGCGACCGGGCGAGCCTATCTCAATCTCCCGCTGCCCGGGGCGGAAACGCTCCAGAAAATCGCCAGCATGATTTCGGCCTTCACCCAGGGACGGTAGCCGACCGCCATGGGACAAGAAGGCGTTCCCTCGCGCGGGTCCGGGCGGCCCATGGTCGTGGAAATGGAGCTGGAAACGCCGCAAACGGTGGACTGGGCATTTCGCGCGGCCTTCGATGCCACGTTCTTCTGTGAGGAACACCTGCCCCGCATTCTGGCCGGCCGAGGTGACCGCGGATTTGACACCGTGCCGCCTGCCCGCTACCTTCTCGCACATGGCAGATGAAGCGAAAGCCGACGCCCCCGCGCCCCGGCGCCCGCGCAGCCGGAAACGCAAGTGGCTGAAGAGATGCCTCTTCGTGGTGTACGTGCTGGTGCTGGCGGAGGTCGGCTGCCGGGCGTACTGGGCGGTCTCCAGGGACGTGCGGTTCTTTGGCCCGCGGGACATCCTGTACCGGTTCTATCCCCGTCTCCGCAGCTCGGGGGTGCGGAAGGCGGAGCTGCGCCGCGGGGACGGGCACGTGGACGTGCTGCTGCTGGGCGGGTCGGTGCTGGAGGCCAGGTGCGGGACGATCGAGAAGCACCTCAAGGCCATGCTGGCGGAGAGGATCGGCCCGCGCGTGCGAACGTGGAACCTCTCCAGGCGTGCCCACACCAGCCGGGACAGCCTCTTCAAGTACCGCGAGCTGCCCGGGAAGCCCTTCGACGTGGTCCTGCTGTACCACGGGATCAACGAGACGCGCATGAACAGCTGCCCCCCGGGGATGTTCCGGGCGGACTACACGCACTCGTACTGGTACAAGCAGATCGACCGGCTTCAGGCGTACGGGAGGGGCATCCACTTCGCGGTGTTTCCGTACACGGTGGAGTACACGGTGATCCGCATCCTCGGCCGGTCGCGGTTCGGCTTCTACGTGCCCCACCACGACCCCAAGGAAAGGTGGGTCGAGTTCGGCGCGGACATCAAGACCGCCGACTCGCTGCGGGGCAACTACCGAGAGATCCTGGACCTGGCCCGGCGGAAGGACGAGCCGGTCCTGCTGATGACCTTCGCCAACTACATCCCCGCGGACTACACGACGGAGCGGTTCTGGAACCGGTCGCTGGACTACGGCGCGCGGATGTCGCCGGTGGAGACGTGGGGCGCCCCGGCCCACGTGGCGGCGGGGATGGCGGCCCACAACGAGGTGGTCCGGGAACTGGCCAAGACCCGCGAGGCGGGGCTGTTCGTCGACCAGGAGAAGCTCATCGCAAAGAGCGGGAAGTACTTCAACGACTGCTGCCACCTCACCGACCTCGGGTGCCGGACGTTCGTGAAGAACGTCCTCGAACCGATCTGCGCGGTCCTGCGGAGGAACGGCCAGCTCGATCCGCCGGTTGGGGGCGACTGACGCCCGGCCTGAACCCGGGGCCTGAACCCGCGGCTTCCGCCGCGGGCTGGTCTCGTTGGCGGGTGCGCTTGACAAGACGAGGGCCCGCAGATAGCTTGCCCGCCATGACGGGCGAGCCCGAGGCCGGAAAGCCCCAGCAGGAGCCCAAGCCCAAGCGCTCGCGCAGGCGCAAGTGGCTCTTGAGGCTGATGTTCGTGTTGTACGCGGCCGTGGTGCTGGAGATCGGGTGCCGGCTGTACTGGGTGATCAACAACGACGTGCCCTTCTTCCGCCCGAGCCACGTCATCTACCGCTTCTATCCGCATCTCAGGGACACCGGCGTCCAGGAAGCGGACGTGCGCCCGGGCGACGGGCACCTGGACGTGCTCATCCTCAGCGGCTCGGTGCTGGAGGACCGTTGGGGCACCGTCGAGAAACACCTGCGGGAAAAGCTCAGGGCAAGGACCCAGACCAGCGTGCGAACGTTCAACCTCGCCCGCCGCGGGCACACCAGCCGAGACAGCCTCCTCAAGTACCGCCGCGTCGGCGCCAAGCCCTTCGACCTGGTGGTGCTGTACCACGGGATCAACGAGGTGCGGTTCAACAACTGCCCGGCGTCGATGTTCCGCGACGACTACACGCACGTGGCCTGGTACGTGAAGATCAACCGGCTGCGGGCGCACCGGAGGCTTCTTCCGATCCTGACCTTTCCGTACACGCTGGAGTACACCGCCCTGCACGTGCTGGAGAACCGGCGCTTCGAGTTCTACCTGACCAAGCACGACCCCAAGCCGCAGTGGGTGGCCCTCGGGAAGGACATCAAGACCGACAGGACGCTGGGCATGAACTTCCAAGAGGTCCTCCGGATGACCCGGCGGCGGAACCAGCCGGTCCTCCTGATGACCTTCGCGCTGCACCTGCCGGAGGATTACACGCCCGAGAAGTTCAGGCAGAAGGCGCTGGCCTACAGCATGCACCGCTCGTGGATCGAGACCTGGGGCAGCCCCGAGAACGTCGCCGCCGCCGTCGCCGCTCACAACGAGGTGGTCCGCCGGCTCGCCGCCGAATACGACCACGCCCTGCTGGTGGACCAGGACCGGCTGATGCCCCGACAGGCCGAGTACTTCGACGACTGCTGCCACTTCACCGACGCCGGCAGCCGGAGGTTCGTGGCCAACGTCATCGAGCCGATCTGCCGGCTGCTGGGCCCAGGCCGGCGGCGACCCGCAACCGCCCCGCGGAAATGACTCGCGGGTGCCATGCTTACGCTGTTCGTAAGCATGCCTGCACACAACGCAGGCATGGCACCTGACGGCGGGGATCAGAAGATGGTATAGATGAAGGGCCCGGCGGCGGTGCTGCTCAGCAGCACCATGAACCCGACCAGCAGGGTCACCACGAGGATCGGCAGCAGCCACCACTTCTTGTTGTGCTTCAGGAAGTCCCAGAACTCCCGCGGGAGGGAGGTCCGCGACTTGGCGGCCTCGGCCTGGAACTCGCGGGCCTGCTGCGTCTGGTCGTCCATGGCTGGCTCGTTCTCCTGCCGGTCGCTGACCGGCGATACTATAACGAAACGGCGCGCGGGCCTGCAAGGACTTGTATCGGCACCGGGCCGGTCAGAACTGGCGGAAATAACGTTTGGCGTCCGTCGCCCGCGGGCGGCGTCTTCGGCGAGCCCGAAGGGCTCGAGTTCGACAGCCCGGGGCGAAGCCCCGGGTCTTGCGGACACCCCTCCCAAGCCAAGCCCTGAAGGGGCGGCACTGTTCTCTCGCCCCTTCAGGGCTGCCCCTCCCTATCCCGTCTCCAAACCCCGGGCGTCGCCCGGGGCTGGTGAATCTGAGCCTTTCAGGCTGGGCCGACCCCATCGGCGCCGAGTCCGTCAGAACTGGCGGAAATAGCGCTTCGCGTCCGTCCCCGGCGGGCGGCGGACCCAGTAGCTGCCGGCCTGCCGCTGGAACTTCCGGCAAAGGGCGTCGCGACGAATCAGCCGGAAGATCACCCCCACCGGCGCGAACACCCCGTAGAACACGATCCCCATCAGCACGTGCGACAGCACGTACCCGATCGGCAGGGCGATCAAGGTCATGAGCAGGTACAGCGGGCGGAGGCACCAGGGCGCAGCGGCGGCCAGGGCGAGCAGGACGCCCGCGGCGGCCCAGAGCACGCAGGCCGTCGCCCGCGCCGTCCCCGCCCCCATGGCGGCGCCGAAGAAGCTGTGCCGGAAGAAGACCCAGGCGGCGATGGCGGCGGCGACCGCCGCCCCGATCCACCCGAACGATCGGAGCTGGCTGCGGTCGGGTGAGAGGTTGATCTCCACAAAGGCCATGGCGGGTCAATCCAGGTCGAACTGGGCCAGGTACTCGTCGATCTCGTGGGGGGCGGCCTGGGGCTGCTCTTCCTTCAGGAGCATGTAGTCCTCCATCACCAGCACGTCCATGTTGGTGGCCATGAAGCAGCGATAGGCGTTCTCGGGGGTGCAGACGATGGGCTCGCCGCGCACGTTGAAGCTGGTGTTGATGATGGCGGGGCACCCGGTCTTCTCGTGGAACCGCTTCAGCAGCCGGTAGTACCGCCCGTGCCGCTGGGGATCGACGGTCTGGACGCGGGCGGAGTAGTCCACGTGGGTGATGGCCGGCACGGTCGAGCGGGCCACCTTCAGCAGGCGGTCGACGCCCTCCAGGTGCTCGCTCCGGCCGGCGGCGTCGGTGCGCTGGCTGTCCTGGACGGGGGCGACCAGCAGCATGTACGGGCTGTCCTCTCGCGGGCGCATGACGAAGTACTCGTCCACGTGCTCGCGGAGCACGCTGGGGGCGAAGGGGCGGAAGGACTCGCGGAACTTGATCTTGCGGTTCATGATGGACTGCATCTGGGCGCTGCGGGCGTCGCCGAGGATGGACCGGCTGCCCAGCGCCCGCGGGCCGAACTCCATCCGCCCTTGCAGCAGCCCCACGACCCTGCCGGCGTCGACGTGGGCGGTGATCGCGTCCAGCAGGGCGGGTTCGTCCTCGTAGAGGTAGTACTTGGCCCCGGCGGTGTCGAGGAACTCGCGGACCTGCTGGTTGGTGAATCGCGGCCCGAGGAGGGAGCCCTTCTGGTAGTCGTGGACCCCGTCGGGGTTGCGCGGGCGAGAGAGCAGTTGGTGCCAGACGAACATCGCGGCCCCCAGGGCCCCGCCCGCGTCGCCGGCGCCGGGCTGGATCCAGATGTTGTCGAAGATCCCCTCCCGCAGGATCCGCCCGTTGGCCACGCAGTTCAGCGCCACCCCGCCGGCCAGCACCAGGTCGGGCAGCTTCGTCGCCTCCGCCACGTGCCGCGCCATCCGAAGCATGATCTCCTCCGTGACCGACTGGATGGAGGCGGCGATGTCCATCTCCCGCTGGGTGAGGGGTGTCTCCGCCCTGCGGGGGGGGCCTTCGAGCAGCCGTTCCATCTTCCGGGCGGTCATGGTCAGGCCCTGGCAGTAGTTGAAGTAGGACATGTCCATGCGGAAGGAACCGTCGTCCTTCAGGTCGATGAGCTTATCGAGCATGAGGTCCCTGAACCTCGGGCGTCCGTAGGGGGCCAGGCCCATCAGCTTGTACTCGCCGGAGTTGACCTTGAACCCGGTGAAATAGGTCATGGCCGAGTACAGCAGCCCCAGGGAGTGGGGGAACCTCAGCTCGTGGGTCAGCTCGATGCGGTTGCCCCGCCCGCTGCCGAACGTGGCCGTGCCCCATTCGCCGACGCCGTCGACGGTCAGGATGGCGGCCTGGTCGAAGGGGGAGGGAAAGAACGCGCTGGCGGCGTGGGATTCATGGTGGTCGCAGAAGACGTACCGCCCCTTGTACTTGCCCTTCAGCCCGCGGTCCATCTCCCGGGGCAGGTGGAGCTTCTGCTTCAGCCAGAGCGGCATCGCCTTCAGGAACGAGCGGAAGCCCGCCGGGGCGTAGGCGACGTACGTCTCGAGAATCCGCTCGAACTTCACCAGCGGCTTGTCGTAGAACGCCACGTAGTCGAGGGCGGACCCGTCCAGCCCCGCCTCGGTGAGGCAGTAGTCGATGGCGTGCTGCGGGAAGCGGAAGTCGTGCTTTTTCCGGCTGAACCGCTCCTCCTGGGCGGCGGCGACGATCTCCCCGTCGATCACCAGTGCCGCCGCCGAATCGTGGTAGAAGGCCGATATTCCAAGAATGGCCGTCACGCAAACTTCCTGTCGGCGCCCGCCGAGGGGACAACTGCCGGCGATCGCCGGACGCCGTTTCTCCGCCGGGTCGGGCGTTCCGGAGCCTAGCACGGGAAGCGCGCATCCGCAAGGACCCCCGACGGCGGCGCTTGCACGCGTGCGGGCGAGGGGGTACTGTCGGGCAGCCGACGCCGCTTCGGGCCGGTCTCAGGAACAAGGCCATGAACGTCGAAGAGATCGCCGCCGTCTTCACCGAAATGGCCGACATCATGGAGATCCTCGGCGAGGACGGCTTCCGCGTCAGCAGCTACCGCAAGGTCGCGCGCATCCTGGAAGAGACCACCGAGGACGTTGCCGCCCTCGCCCAGGCCGGGCGGCTCCAGGAGCTGCCCGCCGTCGGCAAGGGCGCCGCCGGGAGGATCCAGGAGCTGCTGGCCACCGGAAAGCTCGCCCGGCACGGGCAGCTTCGCGAGAAGGTCCCGCCGGGGCTCCTGGAGATGCTGACGGTGCAGGGCCTGGGCCCGAAGACGGCGGCGAAGCTGTGGCGCCAGGCGGACGTGAAGAGCCTGGACGAGCTGCGGGCCGCCCTCCAGGCCGACCGCCCCCGCCTC